>JAGLXI010000280.1 GCA_023132995.1 Candidatus Zixiibacteriota bacterium
CATTAATTGTGAGTCAATTCGCAGTTTGGGATATATATGGTCCTAAGTCAGGATTCTGTAATACCGATGTTGTTAATAATGAACAGTTGTTGACACAGATAAAGAGCGTGATTATATTATAGTTACTACAGAACGAGGCGGTAGGTATGTTAAAGAACGAATTTAGGTATTTCCTGAAAAACCAAAAGAGGTTCGTCAGAAAATACAAGGGCAAATACATCGTTATTAAGAACTCGCGGGTGATAGGCGCTTATAATACAGAAATCCAGGCGGTTGAACAAACCTCCAAAAGAGAAGAAATGGGGACTTTTCTGGTGCAAAAGTGTGAACCTGGAGATAAGAGTTTTACTCAGACCTTTCATTCTCGCGTATCATTTGGGTGAGGCTAATTCACTTTGAATTCGGTTGTCCGGGCTTGCACTGTAGCCTACAATGGGAGGGTCAACGTTCTAAAATCAAAGGCGTGGTTAAGTACTGCCTTTGACCCCAACAAATCTGCTGCTCCCCCAAGTATTGAATTCGATGCGATCTGGGACACTGGCGCTTCCGCATCTGTAATATCCAAGAATGTTGTTACCAAGTGTGGCCTACAGCCAACAGGTATGGTTAACGTACACACTGTTGGCGGTCAGAAAACATGTATGTCATATCTGGTTTGCATCAGCTTACCGAATAAGGTCGGCTTTCCCTCAGTAAAGGTAATCGAGGGGGGAATAAACGGAGCTGACGTTCTAATCGGTATGGACTTGATTGGCTTGGGTGACTTTTCTGTCTCAAACTATCAAGGAAAGACTGTTTTCTCTTATCGGATTCCCTCTGTCGATAGAACAGATTTTGTCAAGGAAGTCAATAAAGCAAAACAACAAGAGACTGGTAAGGTTGGTCGCAATGAACCATGTCCGTGCGGGAGCGGAAAGAAATACAAGAAGTGCTGCGGGGCTTAATCAGACTCTTTCTTTTCTACCAATCTGACTATATCACTAATCCCCCGAAGGTGATCGGTCGCTCCGGCGGTCATAGCGGGTGTGACGCGCAGGCTCTTGTGAATCCGAACAAAGTTATAGTACATGATATATAGCGCGACGGCGTGCTCAAGGTTTTCGACCTTCATAGAGAAGCCGTTTGTTAGCCACGTCAACCTTCTCATACTCATGCGCCTCGTGAGATTTTGCCGCTCAACATAGGTTGTCGATAGATCTCGTTCATCTGGACTGCCAAGTTTGACCGTGCGCTTGATCTTTATAACCGTTGGCGGACTGTACCTACCCGACCCGATTGGTTCCGTCTCATAGGATTATACAATCTGACCGTAGCCAACATCAGCCCCGAAAACCCGATCAACTGGACTTCCCCCGAAAAAGTGGCCACCCGCCCGCACCGCAATTGCGATTGCAGGCGCGCAAGGGATTGAATATATTGCAATGTCAGACGTTCTTAAGGTATATGCGTATGTCGGCGGAAGTAAACAACAGCCAGGTGCGAACGACGGGAGAGTTTGCCCTCCACTCCACCTTTACCCCCCGGGGTGACCAACCCGAGGCAATAGAGGAGCTTGTCCGGGGACTGGAGCAGGAGCGCAGGCACCAGACGCTGTTGGGCGTGACCGGCTCGGGGAAGACGTTCACCATTGCCAACGTCATTGCGCGCCACGGCCGCCCTGCTCTGGTGATATCTCACAACAAGACCCTGGCGGCCCAGCTCTACGGCGAACTCAAGGCCTTCTTTCCAAACAATGCCGTTGAGTTCTTCATCAGCTATTACGATTACTACCAGCCGGAAGCGTACCTTCCCACCACCGATACCTTTATCGAGAAAGACACTTCGGTCAACGAGGATATCGACCGCCTGCGCCTGCGCGCCACAGCCTCACTGCTGGAGCGCAAAGACGTGGTTATTGTCGCGTCCGTCTCGTGCATTTACGGCCTGGGCTCACCGGAGGAGTACAAACGCCAGTTCGTGCTGCTGGAGAAGGGCAAGGAACGCGACCGCGACGAGGTCATCCGCAAACTGATAGACATTCACTACAACCGCAACGACATCGACTTCAGCCGGGGGAACTTCCGCGTGCGCGGCGATACGATTGAACTGATCCCGGCCTACCACGAGAACGCAATCCGGATCGAGTTCTTTGGTGACGAGATCGAGCGCATCAGCGAAATCAACCCCCTTACTGGCGAAATCATCAGCGAGCGGGACCGGGCGGCGATCTACCCCGCCAAGCATTTCATTACCTCCAGGTCTCAATTGAACGCCGCCATTTGGACGATCAAGGAGGAGTTGGCCGCAAGGCTGGAGGAGTTTCGATCACAGAATATGCTCCTTGAGGCTCAGCGGTTGGAGATGCGAACCAAGTACGACCTGGAGATGCTCAAGGAGGTCGGGTACTGCACCGGGATCGAGAACTACTCCCGGCACCTGGCCGGGCGGAAACCGGGGGAGCGGCCGTACACGTTGATCGATTTTCTGGGTGATGATTTCCTGACCATCATAGATGAATCCCACCAGTCGATTCCACAGATTCGCGCCATGTTCGCCGGCGACCGTAGTCGCAAGGAAACACTGGTGGCGCACGGTTTTCGGCTGCCGTCGGCTCTGGACAACCGGCCCCTCTTCTTTGAGGAATTCGAGAACCTCGTCAGGGAGAGAATATACGTATCGGCCACCCCGGCCCAGTACGAGTTCGAGAAGTGTGAAGGGGTGATTGTTGAGCAGGTGATTCGCCCCACCGGGCTGCTTGACCCGAAGGTGACAATCAAGCCCCTCTCGACCCAGGTGGACGACCTGATGGAGCAGGCGAAACAACGCCAGACCAAAGGCGAACGCGTGCTCGTGACAACGCTCACCAAACGCATGGCCGAAGACCTGACCGACTACCTTGCCCGCGCCGGTGTGAGGGTGCGCTACCTGCATAGCGAAATCAAGACGATTGACCGTACCGAGATCATCCGCGACCTGCGCCTGGCGGAGTTCCAGGTCCTTATCGGCGTCAACCTTCTGCGCGAGGGTCTCGATCTGCCGGAGGTCTCGCTGGTGGCCATTCTGGACGCGGACAAGGAGGGGTTCCTTCGCTCGGAACGGTCGCTGATTCAGACGGCCGGGCGCGCCGCCCGCAACAAGAACGGCGAGGTCATATTCTACGCCGACAAAATTACCGACTCAATGCGTAAGGCCATCGAGGAAACGGATCGCCGCCGCAGTAAGCAATTGGCCTACAACCGGAAACATGATATCCACCCGGAGACTATCCACAAGACGCGCGCAGAAATCCTGCGCTCCACCAGCTTTGCCGATGCCCGGACGGCCCCGGAGAAGAATCTTGAGAAACCGTCCAGCTTCGTCCGTATGAGCAAAGAAGACCAGTTGGCGTTCATGATGAAGGCCATGAGGAAGGCCGCCGATAACCTTGATTTCGAGGTTGCCATACAGATGCGCGATGAAATCAGACGGCTCAAAGACGAAATCAAGAAAAGCCGAGGTACAAAAAAGTGAATCTACGTAGAATGATCGGGTCTCGAGCGATGAGTCACCGGCGCCACCCCCAGCGGCGCATGTCGGCCTTGAGTAAAGCTGCGATTGTGTCGGCGGCGGTACTGGCGGGCGCGGCTCTGATGGTCGGTTGCGGGGACGAGCCGGAAGTCTACAACGTCTACGACTACGACGAACTCATTCGCTACGTGCATGAAGACCCGACCGGCATGGAGTTCTTCCGCACCGACGGTCTGATACCGGACGACCCGTACACCAAGCCGTTTGATGAAGGCGCCGTCTATCGCGACTTCGTAGACTCCATCGACCGCTGGTACGACGTCTTCCCCACGCCGGACTCGGTGGACAAGGATTTCGGGGCTCCCTACGGGATAGTCGACGACGCCGAAGTGATAGTCAAGGACCTGTTTTTTGTGCGTATCCGGAGAGTATACGGAACCGACACCAGCTACAAACATCAGGGGCGGCTCCTCACGCGCTTAGGATACTTCCTCAGGTTGGGCAGCGAGAGTCAGCGGTTCTCAGGCTGGAAACTGCACGGGTTCAACGGCGGATCTCCAGGCGGCGGAACTCTCATGGAGGTGACCAAGGAAGACGGCACCACCTTCCGCGGTGACGACATCGGTTTCGATGAATTCCGCTACATTCAATACATGACCGTTCGCTATCAGACCGAAGACGGAAAGTGGGCCATCCGCACCGATACCCTGGTCCGCTACAGCCGATACGCCTACCGCCCCCTGGACGATATCGCTACCGTCCCCAAAGGTCAGCGCCTCGTGTTCACCAGCGATCTTGTCGCCACCAATTCCGTGTACCAATTGATAACGGCCGATACCGACAGCGGCGGCACACTGCAAGTCATGCATGGACCCGACAACGCCCGGTACGTCGATACCGTCTGGACACCGACGGTCAACTCGCGGGTGTGGAATGTCGTCTTCGTGCAGGAGTTCAAAGCGACAGACCGCCCGGGCGATATCTGGTGCATTCCCTATCGAAGCTACTAACGCGGCCGGAAACTCCCTGTGTTACCGTCGGTTCGGCCGGTAGCGGTCTGCATCCGTCGCCGCCGGGTGACCGGCGACGCCGGGTGTTCGCCGAGCACACCGCGCGCCCGATTTTTGTTGAATATCCCCTGCCCCCGGTAGTATATTTCTTCAGCGCGTAAACTTTTCGCAACAGGGAAGAAGCGGTTGTGCAAGAAACCATAGAAGGAGGAATTATGTCCAACCAACGCATCAAGCTCCTGCCGTTGCTCCTCGTATCGATCTTTGCCCTATCGATGATCGGCTGCGGGACGCAGATTAGCTCAGGTCACCGGGGAGTGTTCTATTACAAGTTCGGAGACGGGACCGAATTCGGTAAGATTTACCCGGAAGGGTTCGTCTGGCATCTCCCG
>JAGLXI010000281.1 GCA_023132995.1 Candidatus Zixiibacteriota bacterium
CCTCGAACCACCCCTGCCCGATCACCCCGGCAATTCCGCTCCGGCGGCAAACTCCAATGTTTATGGTTGATTGGCCCCATTGGGGTCTCTTATCGTCTATCAGAATGAAACAACTGATTGCCGTTCTACTGTTGCTTCTCTGGATGCCGGCTATAGCTCCTGCCCAGGGTGGAGGTGACTTGCCGCCGGAACAATTTGGCCTCCGGCACCTGTCCGGCTACCTTGGGCTCAAGCCGGATGATATCAGCTTCCGTCCCGACTACACCGAGCCCGATTCCTTTCGGCTGAAAATAGTCGCCGACCTGATGCAGCAGCCGCTGGATATGATCGCCTATACTGCCTCGCTGAAAAACGCCCACATCCCTTCCCAGCCGGAAATCCTGGCGGCGACGCTGTTTTCGGATATGGTCGGCGAGCACCAGACCTCTCGTTCTGTGCCCTACCACGCCGACATCTCCGAATTGCAGAGCACCTACAATCTCTACTACAACGATATCGCCCTCAATCAGCTCCTGATGCGCGCCGCAAGCTACATTGACGTCACCATTCCCGGCTCGGCCGATATCATGTTGGCAAGACTCACAAGGGAGGAGCGGGCCTTTCTTAAGGCCGAGTTCAAGGAACTGCTGGTAATGTGGGAAGAGGAGGAGTTCTACTCGGTGGAGCAGATAGATTCCGTCGAGAAGGCCGAGGAAGAGTACTGCGAGAGCTTTGTGCAGTTCGGATTCAAAGTCGACCCTGATCCGCTCGTGGCCGCCGGTATCGACTGTCTCCGTGAGATGATGATGGAGGTGGGCAATCTCAGGCGGGTGCTGGAATCGGGCGAAACAACGGCCGAGAAGATTATCGAGAATGTCGGTTACCTGCCGGAAGGAGCCGGTCTGGAGTCCTACCTGGGTAGGCAACCCGGCTGGAAGGTCGGCGGCGCCGGCGCCGACTACTACAGCGGCGACTACAAGTTCATTCTCGATTTCGGCGGCGATGACGTCTATGATCTCTCCTACGATCCGGACAACCCGCACCCCGTGATAATCATTGATCTCGCCGGCAACGACAGGTATCGCGGCACTACCGATTTCGCCCTTGCTTCCGGCTGTTTCTCGGTGGGTCTGCTGCTTGACTTCGGCGGGGACGACTATTACGACGCACTCTCGTTCGGCCTCGGCTCAGGCTATTTCGGGTTCGGCCTGCTCTACGACTCTGCCGGGAAAGACTTCTACGACGGCGACACCCACGTCCAGGGAGCGGGGAGTTTCGGCTTGGGTCTGCTGATCGACGAGAGCGGTCGCGACATCTACAACGCCGCCGTCTATGCCCAGGGGTTTGGCTTTGTCAGGGGCATGGGTGTCATCTTCGACGGCAAGGGGTCCGACAGCTACTACGCCGGCGGCAAGTACAAGGACATCCTGCGCTACAAGGATCACTACCTGTCTCTCTCGCAGGGTTTCGGCTACGGTCTGCGTCCCTGGATGTCCGGCGGCGTGGGGGCGATAATTGATCTCACCGGCAACGACAACTATTACTCCGATATTTTCGCACAAGCGGCCAGTTACTGGTGGTCGCTGGGAATTATCTACGACTCTTGCGGCAACGATAACTACCAGTCGTTTCAATATGCTCAGGGGGCCGCCACTCACATGACGTTAGGTATTCTTGTCGACGACTACGGCTCCGACGTCTACAACGGAAAAGGCCTCATGCAGGGCTGCGGACACGATTACTCTGCCGGGATCATAATAGACCGTCATGGCGATGACACCTACACCGCCTACGATCTTTCGCAGGGGGCCGGTTCGGCCAACGGCGCCGGGGTTCTCATCGACTGCGAAGGGAACGACCGGTACTTCGTCAAAAACGCCGGCAATAGCCAGGGGTACGGCAACCCGCGTCGCGATTTTGGCTCCATTGGGCTGTTTATCGATCTTGGCGGCGCCGACCAGTACTCAGGTAACGGACGCGATAATCTGTACTGGCGAACCGACTCCAGATGGGGCGGCGGCATGGATATCGAGCTAAACCCGCCCGACAGCACGGGAGAAACGCCGTGAGATCAAAACATGTGATAGTTACGTCGATCTGCTTGTTGCTTATTGCAGGTATGAACCCGTCTGTGACAGCATCAACCTTGAAAGAGAAGCTGGATTCGCTCTTCGTCATAGCCTCGACCGGTGACGTGAGGTTCTCCGAGATGGTGGAACCGGCCAAGGATTCAATTGCCGCCATGGGGGAGCAGGTAGTGCCGCATCTGGTAGACAAGTTCACCACCAAGTCGGCGCGCGAGCGTTGGACGATCATCCACATCCTGCAGAGAATCGGCACACCAGCGGTCCCTTGCCTTGTGGAAGCGCTGACAAGGACCGACGGCCTGGTGGTTCAGCGGGTGTGCTGGGCGTTGGGAGATGTGGGCGATTCCTCGGCTGTGGAGCCGCTCGTCGCCGTCTGTTTACATGATAGGTGGCAGGTTCGAGATCAGGCGGTGGGAGCACTGGGCAAGATCGGTGACGTGCGCGCCGCTGACGCCGTCCATTCGGCACTGGACGATTCCGTCGGCCAGGTGCGCAAGGCGGCGGCGGTCGCCTGCGGCAAGCTCGGTATCGGTCGCGCCGTTCAGCGGCTGGTGCACGTCTTGGGGGACGACTTCTACGGCGCCCGCCTGACGGCTGCGGAGTCGCTTGTCAAACTGGACACGCCAATAGTAACCGGCGTTTTGGCCGATTCCCTCGATTCTCCGAACCGTCTGGTCGGTGATCTGGCCTGCTCTATCCTCGGGCAGTACGGCACCGATGAAGCTCTGACGATTCTCATGAGCCAGGCCGAATCCACCGATCCGGAGAGGCGCGCCCATGCTGCTGTGGCTGTGATCGCAGCCGATCCCGATGATACCTGCGGATACCATGAACTCCTTTTTGAGCGTGAGCAGGATAGCCTCGTCCTTTTGAAAATGAAATCAGCCCTTTCGGCCGCCTCACATGAGTAGCCGGAACCTGCACGAGCGGCTGGATCGATTCCAAAACCAGACAGCCCGACCCGGCAAAAGCCCACCATCGGCAGGCGTGCCACAACACTACCGGGGGATGGCGCTTTCACTGGGCGGGGAAATTCGCTCGAACTTCGCGGGTGCCTACTGCCTCACGAGGACGGTGTATCCGGCTGATTACCGTTACGGTCGGCTACGCCTCGGCGAGGTCAATCGCTCAACTGCCTGGCCGCTGTCGGCGTTCACGGTTTTTGACGAGCCGGGGACGGTTGATCTTTCCTCGCTGTTGTTTTTGGATACCGAGACCACCGGCCTGGGCGGAGTCGGGGTTATGGCCTTCCTGGTTGGATGCGGGTCACTTGTCGGCGACTGCTTCGAGGTGCGCCAGTATCTGATGCCGGACTATTCCGACGAAACAGCCATGCTGGAAGACCTCCAGAAAGAATGGGGAGGAGATAAGACCCTCGTGACCTACAACGGCGCCGCCTTCGACCTGCCTCTCTTGCGCGGTCGGCTGATTGTAAACCGAGTGGCGCGTGATATCACCACCGCAGGGCATATCGACCTGTTGCACGCGGCCCGCCGTCTTTTCAGGCGGCGGCTTTCGGACTGCACCCTGACAAATGTCGAGCGGGAGCTATTCAGTTTCCACCGTGACAACGATATCCCCGGTTATCTAATCCCGTCGGTATACTTCGGCTGGCTGTCGGATCAGAACCCGGACTCGATGGTGGGCGTCATGGAACACAACCGGTTCGATATTCTCAGTCTCTATTTTCTGGCGGGGCATCTGGCCCGAATTTTCCTCACCGATGGTGAGGCTCTGGGCGAGGCTGAAGACCTGCATTCGCTGGCTCGCGTTTTCGGAAGGCGGAAGAACAACGAGCAGGTAAACAAACTCTACCGGCGAATAGAGCATCTTGGAAACGGCTCCCTGCCGGACGATGTTGTCCTCTATCATTCCCTCGCTTTCAAAAGAGTTGGTGATCTCACAGAGGCGGTCGGCCTCTGGCAGGAGCTTTCGAAATCATCGTCAAAGGAGAGCTATTGGGCCAATCTTGAGCTGGCCAAGTTCTTCGAGCACAAAGCCAGGGACTTCGCTAGGGCCTTCCATCACGCGAAGTTGGCCGAGAGGCTTTCTCCCTATGGCAGGAGCCATGCTCCCGGTTTGAGCAGGCGACTGCAACGTATCTCGTCGAAACTGACCCGATCTCAGAACATCTCTTAGAATCCGACCCTTGTTGGCCTCAAACAGGGCTGTCCTTTACCGATAAGATACAAGAGGAGTAGCTTGGTATAGTCTTATGAGCGACGACGTATTTCAACAAATCCTGCGCGATCACAAGGAACTCTCTTCCCTGCCGCAGACCCTCAGCGAGGTTCTGCGTGTTGTCGGGGATGAGACATCCTCGGCTCAGGACCTGGCCGATGTCCTCATTCGCGACCCGGCCATGACGGCCAAGGTCCTGCGAGCCGTCAATTCTCCTTTCTATGGTGCACGCAATGAGATCACCACCATGTCGCAGGGGGTGATGACGCTGGGTACCCGCGCCGTAGCCGCCCTGGCCCTGTCGACGTCAATCTATGATATGACCGGCCGGTGGGAGTCGACAGTCGACCGCAAGCGGTTCTGGCGGCACTCCCTTGAAGTGGCTCTGGCCGCGCGTTCGATCGCCGAGAAGATCAAGTACCCTTATCCCGAGGAGGCCTTTGTCTGTGGTCTGTTGCACGACATCGGCATCCTGGTGTTAGAGAAATCGTTCGGGGAGAAATTCAGCCGCATCTGGCGTCAGGTGGAGGCAGGGGAAACCATCCAGGACCTTGAGGAGGGCATCTGGGGAACCAACCACGCCCGCGTGGGGCAGTTTCTGCTGGAACAGTGGGGATTGCCGACCGTGATCTGCGAGGCCGTCGGTCAGCATCATAACGATTTGCTTCTTCAGAGCGTTGAGCCGGAATTCAGACCGGCCCAGATAGTGGCTCTGGGGGACCAGCTTTCCTCTTTCACTATTGCCCGCGCGCGGCCCGAGCTTGCGATTGAAGTGGAGAACAAGGAAGCCCTTATTCGGGTGCTCGAACTGGACCCCAAGGCACTGCAGCAGATCGAGCAGACCCTGCTGACCCGGGTGGCGGATGAGGCCCGGTTCCTCGAAATAGACATAGGTTCTCCCGACGAGATCCTGATCGAGGCCAACAGGATGATTTACGAGCACTATCTCGCAGTGGAGAAACTTCTGCGTGAGAACCGCTCAATGCAGCGCGAGATCGCACAGACCCAGATGGAAAAAGCGTCACTTGACGCCCTCAAGACGATAACAGCCACTTTCAACCACTATATTAACAACGCCTCGGCTACTATTCTGGGCCGGGCCCAATTGGTGGAACTGAAACTCGAAAGGGGTGAAATCAGCGATCCCACCGACGAGGTGGCGGCAGCCATACGCGTGATCATTGAAGGTGTCAATACGATCTGCTCGGTCATCAAGGAATTGAAGGAACTCAGCGAGTTCAAGACGGCCGTCTATCACAACGATACGTACATCATTGATATCGAAAACAGGCTCAGGAAGCGCCTTGAGGAACTTAGAGCGAACACCCCCGCAGCGCAGCCCGGTCATTCCTGACCATCCCTCGAGAAGCGCAACCGCTCCATAGTTCACCGGTCCCCGTTCACTCGCAGAACGCGCGCCCACCTGCATTCGCCCCAGACTGGTGATAATGCTGTAAAATCCAGGCGGAATTATTCGTAGCGGTGTATAATCACGCCAGTGCTGTTTCCGGAAATAGTCATGCTGCTACCGGCATCGCCAAGTTCAAGCTTGGCGTAACTGGTCACCCCGGACTTGTCGATGCCGACGGGGATGTTGCTTTCGATGTTCCCCCCGACAGTCTCGACCGTCAGCAGCAGGTCCGTGCTCTGCGTCAGGCGCAGGTTCACGGTGCCAAAATCGGCCATTACTTTGGAGGCCCCCCTGATTGCTCGATTAAGGATCAGGTCGATACGACCCTTGCTGTTGACCAGGTCCAGCGGCCCACCCAGCGAACTGGCCCTGATCAAACCCATGAAGTTGGTGGCCGATAGAGACCCGTCGATATCCTGCACATCGATATCCCCCTGAGTGTTCACCACCACGACGGAGCCGCTGACATCCCGGATAGTGACCGGCTGCATCGAACTCTGAGCGATCAGATCGCCCTCAACGGTTCGCACGATCAGGGGGCCGTTACTATTTTCAATGTCGAGCGTGCCAATGAAATCGAGGATCTTCACTACTGAACCGTTGTTGCGCACCACCGCCTCGCCCCCGCAGTCGGTTACGCTTATGGACGAAAAGGCATTCTCGACGCGCATCGTGCCGTGGCAGTTCGAGAGGTCCAGGGGCTGGTAGGAGTTGCGCACGTCCAGTTCTCCGGTTACGTCCGTGATCGTCATCCGTCCGTTGTCGCCGACCACCTTCACCTTGCCGTGGAGGTTCGTCAGCTTGACTTCAGAGTGGGCGGCACTCAACTTGACCTCGTTGGTGAAACCGGACACGGAGACCTGACCGAAGGAACTGTTGCAGATCAGAGGGTTTCCGGTGGGCACTTTTATCTGGAGGCTGCTCTTGACCACACAAGTTTTCAGATCTGTCAGGGCGGGCACTATGGACTCGACATAGATCGCGTCATTCTTGTTATAGAGCGCCAGATCGACCCCGCTGGCCAGATTTTCTACTTCAGGACGCGCGTCTGCGGACAGCTCAACCAGGGAGCGAACGACGATCCAGTCCCGGTCCCAACCCTCGATTTCCAACGCCCCGACCGGGCTGACAATATATATGGGCAGCTTTGCCGAAAGAATCTCTGCGCTGTCGACAAGCTCTTTTCGCACTCCGGTCTCACCGTGCTCGTACTTAAAAGAAATACTCCGCGCGACAACATCCATTTCCGGGATGGCGGGAGGGACCGGTGTGGCCACGTCGGTGGGGATAGCAGCTATTGTTACTCCCGGGAGTGGCAGAGCGGTAGCGCCCGGTGGAAGCTCCTCGACTCCCTCCACCGCTTGGACACCTTCATTGGTGGTGTCGAACCAGAACTGGTAGTTCTCCGTGCGCTCACGCAGGCTGTCCAGCACGGTAGAGAGGGCGTTCTTGACGTATGTCTGAATCAAAACCGCTGTCTCCCCTTCCGAATCAAAGCGCGCGGTAATGTCCTCCTCCAACAGTTCGCTGACCATCTCCAGCTCCCTGCGCAGGCTCCTGCTCAGGCGGTAGAACTTGGGGTCCACCGATTCATCGGTGATATCTTTCTGATCGGATCGTAGCTCTATCCGAAGTGTCAGCAGTCGCTCTTTCTTTTCTGCCAATTCGGTTCGGATTTCCTGTTTGTATTCTTCGGCTGCGCTGTCGTCATCATACTCGTCAAGCTCGTCGGCCAACTCCTGTAGTTCTTCCTGCAGGTCGCTGATGTTGTCCTTCAGGTCCCCGATATAGAGTTCCGTCTCCTCCATCAGATCACGGCGTTTCTGCCACTCATCCTCCCGGAGCAGCAGGTCTTGATGCAAGGCGGTAACCTCACCGCTCAGAAGGACGTAATCGCAGCAGCGATTGCTGTCATAGAGCATTCCGGCAATGCGACGAAGTTCCTGCTCATTTTGCCTGGCCGAAACCTCATTGAGTTCGGCAAAGTACATATGATAGTCCCGGGCCAGAAACTGCAGTTGTTCCAGGAGGGCCAGATAATCTTCGGCCAGTTGCGCCGCATCCCGGTCAAGGACCACAACCGTTTTGGGCCGGCGATCCTGGAGATCCTCAGGCGGGCGTGGCGCGGTTTGCGCCCGGAGGGAACTGCCGAGCAGCAGCGCTGCGGTCAGCAGCAGCAACACAAACCCGAGAGGCCACCAGCGATCTTGCGCCATCGAGGCCACCCGGGGGCGGGGTCTGCTCCATGACAAAACGTCCCAGGGGTCCTCGGCGAAGTGACTTCCCGCCGGGCATTGCCTTACACACCGACCGGCGGCATCCGACTGGTGACTATGACTCAGGTAGTGTTCCACTCAATTTCCCATACATACAGGCAGACAACGGCCCTTGCCGCTGTCAATTTACGGCTAACTCTAATACGTTCAGTGCCGTCAATAGTTGCTCCATGACAGCCACAATAAATCCGGCCGGGCGTCATGTGCAACCTCTTTGTGACCTTTCGCGCCGTGGTCGTTTCCTGTGCCGGTCGCGGCCCGACAGGCGAATAGTGGACTTTGCCGGCAATCTGGCTGTATAGAAATTGCGCAGTTCTGCCGATATGGTAATCAGGATTGCGGCTCTCCGGCGTTGACCCGTCGGACCGGCCTGAAACCACTTGCGACCGGGCACCGGTAATATGGATGACTCGATAGCTACATGCCCCGGGTTGGAACTGGATGAACGGGAACAATCGTTGACCCAGAGGCGTCTTCTCGCCGTGGTCAGGCTGAACCGCCTGTCACCGGTGACGATCCAGGAGATTACCGATCTGGCGCTGACCGAGGCGATCACACTTACCGGCAGCGCTGTCGGATTCGTGGCCTTCGTCAGTGGTGACGGTTTCTCGCTTACCATTCCTTCGTGGTCAAAAGGCGTCGGGCGGGAAAAACTGATCGCCAACCGTCCCCTGATTTGCTCGGTGGAATCGGCCGGTTTCTGGGCCGAGGCGATGCGGCAGTCCCGGTCGGTAATCACCAATAGGCGTCTTGCGTCAGACCTTCTCCGGCGTAGTTACCCCGGCGGTCACGGTGTTTTGACGAGGCAGATGAGTGTTCCTGTCCGGGTCGGCGGTGACGTGGTGGCCGTGGCCGGTGTCGCCAACAAGGAATGTGATTACACCAACGCCGACGCGCGCCAGATGATGCTTCTGATGGAAGACATGTGGCGAGTTGTTCAACACCAGCGCAGAATCGAAACTCTCGAGCAGAGCGAGAAACGGTACCGCCTGCTGGTAGAATCCATGAGCGAAGGGCTCGGTGTGTTCGACGAGAACTGCAAAGTTACCTATGTCAACGATTGTTTCTGTCGTATGCTCGAGTATTCCCCCCGTGAACTGGTGGGCCGCTCCGTCGTAACATTCCTGGACGAGATCAACCAGAGCATATTCTACGAGCAGATCGCGCACGGTAGGGACGAGCGGCATCGGTACGAGGTCGAATGGACCACCAGGACCAACCGCAAGGTCCCGGCCATCGTCTCACCCCAGCCCATCTTTGATTCCGCGGGCAACTTCGTCGGCAGCTTTGCCGTCGTCACTGATATTACCCGCCAGAAGGAGACGGAACAGGTCCTCAAGGCAACCAACGACAGACTGGCCGCCGAACAGGCGGCGCTGACCGAGAAGAACATCGCTCTTAAAGAGATCATGTCTCAGATAGAAAATGAGAAGAGACAGGTTCAGATTCAAATACAGGCCAATGTCGACCGAATCCTCATGCCCCTGTTGAGGACCCTCAAGGGGAAAGCCGACGCCGACTTGCGTGAGTATGTCCAATTGCTCGAGTCCTGCCTCGGGGATATTGCCTCCGGGTTCATCAACCAACTCGAGACGAGGTTTGCCAGGCTCTCGCCCCGAGAGGTCGAAATCTGCAACATGATCAAGAGCGGGCTGTCGACCAAGGAGATCGCGGCCACTTTAGATACGTCCGTTCATACCGTTCACAATCAGCGCAAGCAGATCAGAAAAAAGCTCGAGATCGACCACCGGGACGTCAACCTCAGCTCCTATCTCCAGACGATCTGAGACGGACTCCGGAGCGCACCGATCGGCAGCGCCGTCAAGGCGACCGCGATATTGGCTAAGAACCATAGCCAATGGATAGTCAATCATGCCCCATCCAGCGCCGGGCGGGACTTCCGACAAAAGAACGTAGAGGCAGGCTGATGATGCAAAGCCGCCTGAATCGGTTCCGGAAGGAAGGCGTCAGAAAGATGGAAAACACGGGTTACGAGGAAATTCAAGACAGCACTTCCCCGTCGTTGCCGGAGCGGAATGCTGAGGCAGCCCGCCTGCGCGCGGCGGCCATTGCCTTGTGCCGGCCGGATCTGTTCTTCATGCCCCTGCCGGACGCCAGGGACGGCGAATCTCTCGACCAGGTCGCAGATTACTCACGGACGGGAGTTGCGGCCTTTCCGCTGCCGGGCGTCATACATGGAATGTCTTGCATGCGGGTCGGTTTTTTCTGTCTGGAAGGGACGGGCGACAATGGACATAACATCCTGATCGGGCACCGTCCGCCCGGACCTTCAAAAAGGGAAGCTGAATGATAGGATCAGGCATTCGTGAAGATCGGTGGGGTAGCGACTTATCGCCACAGAGGGGGCGAAAAAGGCGGGCGCCAGAGAGGGCTTACGGCGAGACGATCGCCACACGCTGGTTTTCCGAAGGCCGGGCTGATGATGGGGAATCGGAAGAAAAGGCGGGCGATCACAATCAGACAAAAGGGGGGGCACGGAGGATTGGGCTGCACGTAAAGGGGCTAGATTCGTGCCAAACCGGAGTTATGGCGGGGACGGCGATGTCTTCCCCGCCTGACTCCTCACTTTTGACACCTGGGCCGGGCAAAGAACTCGGGGTGCTTCTCGATGTCTGGACGGAACTGGTCTCCCTGGCACTGGAGAGAATCCGACCGGCATCCGAAGGACCGCTCTCGGGCGCCGCTACGGTGACCGAAAAGGCGGGACATCTTGAGGCTAAACGTTCGATCAAGAGCAGTGTCAACCTTCGCGGCAGGCCGATACCTGTGGCGGATTTGCGCAGGACTAATGGCAGTTCCGGAGATCCACAGGGTGTGACCAGCGTCACCGCCATTTGCAATCCGGATGGGGAAGTTATGGGCATGGTTTTGGGTGTTGATTGGGACATGTATCGACGCACCAAGGTGCCGACTGATCTGCCGCCCGCCCTGACGGCTTCGCTCGAACATGGCTTTGCCTACGGCGTAGCTCGGTTAGGATCGCGCCTGCTGGTCTGGTTGGAGCCCTCCCTGGCCGAGAGAAGCTGAGCTGACAAATGGCGACCGGCGCCACGAGACTTCACTAAAAGACCTCTTTCATACTATTTCTCTTGCTGCACGGCGCGTGGGACTACCGGATAGCCCACGCGTTTTTTCTGCGCGCGACGGTATTTCCCAAGCCGGCGTTCGCCCGGCCCGACCGCGCTCTTGACAATCCCCGTTTCGGAGCGCATCATACCGGGCATTAAAAAGCAGGGATCGAGGAAGGTTGAGTTACCGAAAGTTCATTTTCTGGCCGGCCCTTTATTACCTTGCCATAGCAGGTGTGCTGGTCGTCTTTTTTGAATTGTGGCGTCTCCTTCTCCTCTGGCGTCAGAGCGATCTGGCCTCAGCGGTTCCCGGAGCCGTGCTCACAAAAGCGTTCTGGGTGGGGCTGCGCTTCGATCTGGTCATCGCCTGCTATCTTGCCGCCCCGCTGTATATAGCCGGCATCATTCCCTTCCTTGAGATAACGCGCCGAGTGATCGTGCGGCGGCTTCACTTTGGTATTCTCATAACTCTGGTCGCAGTTATCTTCCTGGCCCACCTGATAGACCTGGAGTTTTATCCTTTCTTCAACTCACGACTTAACGGCATGGCCCTCACCTGGCGCGACACCCCCGGCATGATGCTGTCGATGGTGTGGGGAATGTTCCCCGTGATCAGGTACCTGCTTCTGTATACGATAGCCCTGGCCGCCTTTGTATGGGTTGCGCGACAGTTGCAGCGGCGCCTGCTTGAGGGTCGCCAGACATCGCCGATCTGGGTCAATCTCGTCTACCTGCCGATAGTCCTGGTCATCCTGGTCATCGGCGCCCGGGGGAGAATCGAGCAAAAATCCCCCATCAGAACGGGGATGGCCTACTTTAGCGAATACGATTTCGCCAACCAGTTGGCTCTCAACCCGGCCTTTACTTTCTGGCGCGACGCCATCTACGACGCTAGGGACAAGGACAACTTAGAACAGATGATGGCCGCCATCGATTGCCCCGACGGTCCCGGCGTGGTGCGGCAACTGCTGGGTATACCGGACAGCGCCGACGGTGAGCGTATCTGCCGTCACGTTCGATTCACACCACCCAACGATGATCCTCCCAACGTCATCCTGATTATCATGGAATCGTTCGGCAACGCCAAGCTGGACGTGCTTGACAACCGCTTTCCGTTTCGACTCTCGCCCGGTTTTGATTCTCTGGTCGAGGAGGGTGTTCTTTTCACCAACTTCTATTCGGCCGGAAGGCACACGTACACCGGCGTGTTCTCCTCTCTGCTGGGCTGTCCCCACCAGTTTACGGAACTGGTGATGAAGATGGTCCCCGGCCAGACCCGGTTTAAGTCGCTGGCCTCGGTTCTTCGCGATCACGATTACCGGACCTGTTTCTTTCTGACCCACGACCCGCACTTCGACAACATGCAGGGCTTCGTCATGGCCAACGGGATGATGAAAACATATTCGGCGCTGGATTATGACCCCAAGCTCAGGATCAGCACCTGGGGAGTGCCCGACCACGTCATGTTTGACCGTGCGGTCGCGGAACTGCGCGACAATCAGCAGGAGCCGTTTTTCGCGATGCTTCTGACAACATCGTTTCACGGCCCCTGGATAGTTCCCGACATGCCTTTCGAGCGCATGCCGCCCGGCGTCGAAAAAGAAGATGAACTCAACGCCTTCAAATACTCCGACTGGGCCCTGAGACGGTTCGTGCGAATGCTGCAGAGTGACACGGCTTTCGCCAACACCCTGATCTTCATCACGGCCGACAACGGCAGTCCCTATCGGCCCATGCTGGATCTCGACCTGACCGAGTTTGCCATCCCGCTCCTGATTATTGACACCGACCGTAGGCTGCCGGCCGGCAAACGCATCGACCGCCTCGGCGGGCAGCTTGATATCCCGGCCACGGTCATGGGCCTGGTGCGGCTTGACTACGACGACTATTCCTTTGGCCGGAATCTGCTGGACAGCGTCACCAGAGTCACCGACTTCGCCCACTTCTCCGCCTGGTTCACGGTCGGCTATATTGAAGACGACTACTACCTGATCCACCGGCTGCGCGGCGGGCCAAAGACTCTGTACCGCGTCGATGATTGCCGCGTCAACCTGGCCGATTCATTGCCCGAACTGGTCCGGGAATACGAGAAAAAAGCACTGGCCATCTTCAAAACCGGTTACTATAACGTGAAAAGACCGCTGCCATTGGAATCCGCCTCCCGTAATCCGAAATTGTAGTCGACGCGGCCTGTCCGATCAGCTATTGCGTGTTCCATTGTCCACTTGACAACCACATGCTGCACGCCCTATACTATTGCTGTTTGAATTTCGGGAGTGGCCCTAACATCAAGAATCGGCATCCGGGTAGTGCACGCCGCAGTCACGAAGATCATCGCCGCGGTGAGCTGTCGCAGAAACGGGGCCGAAACAATGGCAAGCACATGGTTCCGCCAACGATTCGCAAAGACTCTGTCACAGTTGAACGCGGTGCGCGCCGCGGGAAGGTTGTATGACAAAGCAACATAGAATCATAGCATTGTCAGTAGTCCTTGCTCTACTAGCCTGGGTAATTGACGCCGTATTGTGTTACTCTCTGTTTCATGAAGGAACATTCTGGGGCCTGATGATAACCACGGTTCCCCCGCACGAAGTATATGTACGGCTGGCGGCCATGGTTCTCCTGGTGTCCTTTGGTGTAATCTCAGCCACGGTTGTGGGGAGACTAACGCGCAAACGCGAAGCTCTCAGGCGCAGCGAGGAGTCGCTCTCGGCCAGCCTTCGAAGCATTGGCGATGGTGTCATCACCACCGACGCCCAGGGCCGGGTGACATTTGTGAACCCGGTGGCTGAGTCGCTGACCGGATGGGAAGCGGACGCCGCCTTGAACAAACCGCTTGCAGACATTTTCAATATCATCAACGAGGAAACCGGCGAACCGGCCAAAAACCCAGTCGGGCGTGTTCTAAGGGAAGGCGCCGTGGTCGGTTTAGCCAACCACACCACGCTGATTTCGAAAGACGGCACTCGCAGACCCATTGACGACAGCGGCGCGCCGATCAATGATGAAACCGGGAAAATCATTGGCACTATCCTGGTCTTTCACGACATAACGGAACGGCGTGAGTCGGAAAAGAGAATCAAGCATCTCAATTCGGTTCTACACGCGGTTCGCGGTGTCAACCAGTTGATTACCCGCGAAATGGACCGCGAGCGGCTGATCCAGGGCGTCTGCGGTTGCCTGGTGGAAACCCGGGGCTACGGCAGGTCGTGGATCATGGTGTGCGATGAATCGAGCGATTACCGAAATGCGATTGTGGTCGGCGCCGGCGATGGAGCGGACAGGCTTGCGGAACAACTCGCAGCGGGTACCCCTCCGGCATGTCTCGGGGAGTGCCTGCAGCAGACCGCATTGCTGGCTATAGAGGACCCTCGAGAAAAACACACCGTATGCCCCGTTGCCGATGCCACCGAGACCGAAGGCGCGTTGTGTATCCGGCTCGAGCATGCCGGCAGGATATTAGGCACTATGGGCGTGACTCTTCCGCGCCATCTTGCCAACGACCCTGAGGAGCAGGCCCTGTTTACAGAGGTGGCGGATGACATTGCCTTTGCCCTCCGGGGTCTTGAGCAGCAAGAGCAGCGACAGCGCGCCGAGGAGACCCTGAGGGAAAGCGAGGAACGCTTCCGAGACGTCGCCTTCTCAATGGCGGATTGGATTTGGGAGGTTGACGCAAGGGGCGTGTATACGTACTGCTCAGAGAAGGTCCAGGAAGTGCTCGGCTATTCCGTGGATGAGATTATCGGGAAAACCCCGTTTGACTTCATGTCGCCGGAAGAGGAGGAGAAAATTGGGGGTGTTTTCAGGGGAATCCTGGAAGAAAAGAAGCCAATCGTTGATTTGGAGAACTGGAACATTACCAAAGACGGCACACCAGTATGCCTCCTCACGAATGGCGTTCCCCTGCTGGATACCGACGGAAACGTCACGGGATACAGGGGGGTGGACAGGGACATCACGGAGCGTAAGAGGGCACAGGAGGAGATTCGCTCCACCAGAGAGTTCCTGGGTACGGTGATAGAAAAAGCCAACGGTATCGTTCTGACTCTCGATGAAGATGCGAACATTACTACGTTTAACAGCTTTGCTGAACAACTTACCGATTATACCAGGGCCGAGGTCATAGGCAAGAACTGGTTTGAGACCTTCATCCCCGAGCGCGACCGGAAGGGCATTCCGACCATATTTCAGAAGACCCTTCAAGAGATGCCCGAGGTATCGGCCTACGAGAATCCCATCCTCACTAAGAGCGGGGAAGAGCGAATAATCAACTGGAGCAACACCGTTCTGAAATCAGGAAGCGGTCAGGCTACTGGGGTGCTCAGTATCGGGGTTGATGTGACCGAGCGCAGGCGGGCGGAAGACGCTCTCGCGCAGGAACGCGAACGCCTCAATGTCACCCTCCAATCCATCGGCGATGGTGTCATTGCCACAGATACTGACGGCAGAGTGACCCTGATCAATGAGGTTGCCGAGAAGCTGACCGGGTGGCACGCAGAGGACGCGATGGATCAGCCGTTGGAGAAGGTCTTCCGGATAATCAACGAGAAGTCGCGCGCGGGAGTACAGAACCCGGTGGAGAGAGTGATCAAATCGGGGCTTGTGATCGGTCTGGCCAATCACACCGTCCTTGTAGCCCGCGACGGGAAGGAACGGTCTATCGCCGACAGCGGCGCGCCTATTCAAGACCCGCACGGCCGTATCATCGGCGTGGTGCTGGTCTTCCGGGATATCACTGAGACCAGGCGGCTTCAGGAGTTGGCATCACGTGCCCAGCGCCTCGAAACCGCAGGAAGGATAGCAGGACAGGTGGCCCACGATTTCAACAACCTGTTAGCTCCATTGATGGCCTACCCGCCGTTTATAAAAGAGGCCATACCGGCCGGCCACGAAGCCGCCGAGTTCGTCGAGAAGATTGAAAAGGCGGCCGACCAGATGGCTGAGATAAATCAGCAACTGCTGACATTAGGCCGTCGCGGTCATTACACGGTTGAACCGTTCAGCTTGAATGAGACGGTCAGACAGGTAGTCAGGCAGGTTCAGCCGGTATCGGAAACGCTCGTGATAGATGTCGATTTCTGCGATGATCTCATGCTTGTCAAGGGTGGGCCGTCACAGATATATCGCGTTGTCTCAAACCTGGTCTCCAACGCGCTGGACGCCATGCAGGACACGGGACGCCTCGGCATAAGAACCGAGAATTTCTACGTCGACAGCGTCACTGGAAAACACGGCCGCATTCCCACCGGTGAGTATGTGAAGCTCACCGTTGCCGACACTGGGAGCGGCATTCC
>JAGLXI010000282.1 GCA_023132995.1 Candidatus Zixiibacteriota bacterium
GAGAGGATCAGGCCTCGGCCTGAGCGTGGTTCACTCTGTTGTTGAGGATCACAAGGGCTTCATTGACTTCGACACTAAGACGGGCAGCGGCACCACGTTCTACCTGTATTTCCCGGTCTGCCGCGAAGCGATTGAGGTTCCTCCCGCCGACAGTGACATCCCATGCGGTGCGGAAAACATATTGGTGGTTGACGATGACTGGACCCAGCGGGATGTCACGGTGATGCTGCTCGGGAAGCTCGGCTACCATGCCATATCCGTGGAATGCGGCGAGGATGCTGTGAAATCGGTGAAGGATTGTCCGGTCGATCTGCTAATCCTGGATATGATTATGCCCCCGGGGATTGACGGGACAGAGACCTACCGCCGCATTTTGGAGACGGTGCCGAACCAGAAGGCCATCGTTATTTCGGGTTATGCAGAAAGCGAGCGAGTTAAGGAAGCTCTCAACATGGGTGCGGGAGCATTCGTCCGCAAGCCGATTACTCTCGAGACTCTCGCTCGAGCTGTCCGGGACGAACTCGACCGGGTGGTAGCCGACCGTTGATCCCGCCGGGAACGCCCCGGAAATCTACTCAATCACCGGCGGACAACTCTGTGGGCATGTTCGCCCTTGCCCCGGAGTTCACCAGGTAGGCGATTTATCGTCGCTCAACCTACCCGCCCAGCAGAGTAAGAAACACGCCCGCGGCCACCGCTGAACCAATAACCCCCGCCACGTTGGGACCCATGGCAGGCATGAGGGGATTGACCCGGCCGTCGGTGGAATCGGAGACGAACTTCTGAACCACCCGGGCGGCCATCGGTACCGCCGAGACACCGGCGGCGCCGATACAGGGATTGATCTTTTTCCCCTCGCGCAGGAAGAGGTTGATAGTCTTGGCGAAGATCACTCCCCCGGCCGTGCTGAACGAAAAAGCCACGGCACCCAGGACCAGAATCAGTAATGTCCGGTGGGTCAGGAAGTGCTCCGAGTCCATGGTAGCGCCTACCGTGAGACCGAGGAAAATCGTCACGATATCTATCAATGACCCCCCGGCCGTCTTGCGCAGCCTCTCGGTGACGCCGCATTCGCGCAGGAGGTTGCCGAACATCAACATGCCGATCAGGGGGGCGCTTGAGGGAATCGCCAGCGAGGCCAGAATGCCGGTCACGATCGGAAACAGAATGACCGCCGTCTTCGAAACCGGCCTGGCCTGGGGCATGTCAATCGCCCGTTCCCTGGTGGAGGTAAGCAGCCGCATGATGGGGGGCTGGATTATCGGTACCAGCGACATGTAACTGTACGCTGCAACCGCCACCGGGCCCAGAAGATGCGGTGCCAACTGTGACGTCAGAAAGATCGATGTCGGCCCGTCGGCTCCGCCGATGATTCCGATGCAGGCCGCTTCCTTGAAGTCAAAATCCAGCAGATAGGCGGCCCCTAACGCGGCAACGAATATCCCGAACTGAGCGGCAGCTCCAAGCAGAAAGGTCAGCGGCCGTCCCAAAAGGGGGCGAAAATCGGTGAGGACACCCACGCCGAGGAAGATGATCGGGGGCAGAAGCTCCGTCTTGATACCCTGCTGATAGATCAGGGCCATGATTCCATTGCCGTAGGATCCCATTTCAGCCAGGGGCAGGTTGGCCAGGATGGTGCCAAACCCGATGGGAATAAGAAGCAGGGGCTCATAATGCTTGGTTATGGCCAGGAAGATCAGCACCCCCCCCACGGCGAACATGACCCAATTGCCCCAACTCAGGTTGGCAAAACCGGACCGCTGAAGTAGTTCCAGAAAGTTCTCCATCGACGGTGCCTCTTACGCGATAGTCATGATAGACCTGGAGGAGTCAATCTCATCGCCGATCTGGACGTTGACGCCGGCCACTTTACCGTCACAGGGCGCCTTGATTTCATGCTTGGCCTTCATCGCTTCGACCGCCGCAACCACCTGACCCTTGATTACTAGGTCGCCGGCCTTGACCATGATGTCCACGACTTCAACCAGTCCCGCGAAAGACGAGTGAACCGTCGTGCCGTTCGAGGCTGCGGGAACTCCCGGGGCCGCGACTGGAGTCGGGGCGGAGGATCCGCCGATCGGCTCTATCGTGACTACAAACGTCCGCCTGGCTCCATTCTCGTCAACGGTACAGCGCGAAGTGACCGGGCCGGTAATGGCTGGAGCCGGTCCCGCCGCCGCTGCCGGAGCGGCAGCCGGTTTGGGTTCCTCTTTCTTTTTCAGAGGGACGTCGATTTTCGATTTGCCCGTCAGGAAACGGATACCTTCGTTGACCTCGATCTTCTTGCCCGGGACCATCTGGCCGAGAACAAGGAAGACGTTTTTATCGTTAACTGGGAGGTTGCGCTCTTGTAGGGCAGCCTTGGCGGCATCAATGTTCTTCGGCGCAGCTTCCAGCGGGTCACCGTCAAACACCGGCTGTTCCAATTGCCGGGAAGCGGCTTTCACGACTTCCTGATCCGGTGGCAATGGTGTCTTGCCGAAATAGCCCAGCACCGCTTTGCCAAATCCAGCGTCGATCTTTTTCCACCGTCCGTACAGCACATTGTTGAACGCTTGCAGCCAGTACTGCTGACTGCCGGGCGTCACGCTGGTCCAGGCACCGCCAGCTTCCACCACGATCGGGAACTCAGAGAGGATATCAGTATACTTGTCCAAAATACCGGCCTTGGCCATCATGTGGACGTTTGGCCCGATGGCGCCGCCCGGCATCGGGAATCCGAGCACACGAGCGTCGGCGGTAGTGGTGGTCGGGTTGAATGCGTAATCGGCCATGGACTCGTTGAGCATGTCCTCAATCTCGCCGATCTTCGAGGCATCAATATCAAGAGAGTAGCCGGTGCCCTTGAGAGCGTGATCCATCGAGCGCACGTCCGGCTGAACGGTACCGGAAGCCATCGGTCGGACCGAGAGGTCGATACCGTTGACCCCACCCTCGATCCCGGCCATGTAGCAGGCCACCGCCATGCTGGCCGTGTCGTGAGTGTGTTGCCACAGCGGCATTTCCGGCGGCATGATTTTCCTGAGAGCCACCGCCGTATCATAGATAGTCTTCGGGTCAGTGGTTCCGCTGGCGTCTTTCAGGCAGATACTGTCGATATGCATGCCGCTTTCAAGAAGACGTTTGCCGATGTTGTAGTAGAAATCGGCGGTGTGCACCTTGTCCGAGTGGAACGGCATACCCATCAGAGCGATACAGACTTGGTGATGCATCCCGCCATCGACAATCGGCTTGCCTGTTTTGATCAGGTTGTCGACATCGTTCATGTAGTCGAAGTTACGGTCCCAGGTGGTGCCGTATTCCTTCATCAGTTTTCCCTGGAGAGTCAAACCCTCCATGGACTGCGTGGTCAGAGTGACACCGGAAACCGAACGGGTAAGGATCTGAAGATCGACATCGGGACCGACTGCCTCGCGCATATTCTTCATGTCCTCAAACGGATCCTCACCGAGATACATCAGCGGCGCCTGGTAACGCGCCCCGCCGCCGAATTCGAAATGACGAATGCCGAGTTCCGCCGATCGCTTCATCGCCGGAAGTATATCGATCAGACGAACCTTGCCGCCGAACGAACTTTGCAGTCCGTCGCGGAACGTGGTGAACATGACCCGGATCTTCCTGGCCTTCTCAGTGAATATCATTTTATCTCCTCAACCTTGGTAATGCTTGTTCCCGGATATAGCGCGGACACTGTCAAGGCTATGGCCGCGATCATGGCGGCGTCGGCTGCGGCTTCCTTCTGCGGGAAAACGAAAATAATGATTCGCATCACCAGCGCCAGCACCGCCAGCAGACAGAATACGGCCACGAATGCCGAAACGCATATCAAAAGCAGATCAAGAGATTCCATACCAGGGTTCTCCTATACTGGACCAGCCTGATCCCGGCGGACATCTCCCGACGGGCTCAGCAGCGTTCTCGATTGAGATATACGTTCAATACAATTTTGCAGTATACTACAGTCGCGTCTGACTATCAAGGGCCTGCCGGATTTTTTGGTGGACTGCAAAAGAAAAATGGCAGGCGAAGCAGCAGGGAAACAGTCCGGTAGCGATGCCCTGGAGGGTGGCCCACCCGCTCCGTTAATACCAGTGGATTCCCGCTTTCGCGGGACTTGTTATGGAAAGCAGTTGCTGTTTTGCGTTCTTTTCCGAGTTTTTCAACAACCTACTATTGCTGGGCTTTTTCAACAAGCACTGTCCTGGGGGTAATTCTCAGCGCGCGTTTTTCTTCAGAATCTCGGCAGCACATTCGCAGACATAGTCAACCTCGCCAGCCTTCAGACAGGGGTACAGGGGAAGCGAGACCACCCGGCGCCCAGCGTAGGCGCTGTTGGGGAAATACTGCGGCGAGAGACCCAGGGCATCGCGGTAGTACGACAGCTCAAAAATCGGCCGGTAATGCACACCGCATTCAATCCCTCGCGCGGCCATCAGATGGATGAATCTGTCCCGGTCGATCTTCAGCGCAGAGAGATGCAACCTGACGATAAACAGGTGCCAGCCGTGTCGGTAGTGCCTTTGAATGGTCGGAAGTTCGACCAATTCCGGCAGGTCCTGCAGATTCTCAAGATAGCGCATAGCCAGAAGCTCCCGCAGCTTCTGATCTGATGCGAGGGTTCCCAGTTGACCGAGACCGATGGCTGCGTGAACATCGGACATGTTGGCTTTGAACCCAGCGGAGACCGCGTCATACGTTTGCTCACTACCGGTCTTCCGCGTCCAGGCCTGGGAAGTCAGCCCGTGCCGAGCCAGACACCGGACTGTCTCTGCCAGCGTCTTGTGTTTCGAGACCACCATGCCACCCTCGCCACAGGTGAGGTTCTTGGTGGAGTAGAACGAAAAGACCGACGCGTCGGCCAGCCTGGGGATACTACGGTTCCGGTAGGCAGATCCGACGGCATGAGCGGAATCACTGACCACGGGGATAGAGAACTCCCCACTGATGGCGCAAAGCTGCTCATAGTCGGCCGGGTAGCCGGCGATATCGACCGGCACCAGCGCCCGGGTATGACCGGTGATCTTGCGCTCTATTTCGTCCGGATCGATGTTTAGCGTGTCGGGATTTATGTCGGCCAAGACCGGCCTGGCGCCTGTTGCCATGATGGCCTCGAGGGTGGCCACGAAAGTGAAGGGCGTGGTGACTACTTCATCGCCGGGGCCAATGTCGATGGCCCTCAGCGCAAGTTGCAGCCCGACCGTGGCGGAGCTTACCGCCGCCGAGTACCGGACGCCGAGCAGTTTCGCTACTGCCCGTTCAAACGCCGCGACCCGCGGACCGGAGGTGAGCCAGCCGGAGGTCAGCGTCTTTGCCACTTCCTTCTTTGCCGCGGCGGAAACCTTCAGATCAAACAGCGGGATTCTGGTCTTACTACTTTTTGCTCTCATGAATTACCTGCTCGTATAAACCGGTCATCATATCCAGCGACTTGTCCCAACTATAGTGCTCGGTTACAAGCTGACGCCCCGCTTGCCCCATTCTATTACATAGATCGGCATCCCGGGCCAGTTTGATTATCGCCTCCGCCAGCCCTTCCACGTCCCCCGGCGGCGTCAGCAGACCCGTCCGTCCGTCAACCAGTACCTCGCCGACACCACCCACGTCGGACGCAACCACCGCTCGCCCGCAGGCGGAAGCCTCCAGCACGGCCACGCCGAACGCCTCCCGGAGTGACGGCATAACCATCAGATGGTGGGATTTCAGGAACGAGGACATGTCATCGTTGGCTATGAAACCTGTAAACCGGACATTCTCGGCAAGACCTATGCGTGCCGCCAGGGCTTGAAGCTCGCCTGTCAACTCTCCTTCTCCGGCCATTGAGAGCGTTACGTCCCCAAGCGCCTCTTTCACTTTCGCCATGGCCCGCAGGAGGATATCCGGACCGTACATGGCCAGGTGGGATTTGATGTAGCATATCCTGACGGGACCTTCTGCAGGCGGAGGCTCGACCGTTTCCGGAATGCTGACACCAAAGGGTATCACCGTTAACCGTGGCTGGACTGCGGGCGCCAGGCGGAGCGTCTCTTTTTGAAGGAACCGGCTGGTGACCGTGACGTGATAGGCTCTGTTCAGAACCGACCTGATCAGAACCCGGCCCGGCCAGTGCAACGGGAAGGCAGTAATGTCGGAGCCCCATACGGAGACGATCGTGGGACAGAAGCGACACAGCCGGCCCCACAGTCCGTAACCGGCGGCGTAGTGAGCATGCACAATATCCGGCTTGAAGCGCCTGGCCTCACGGACAGCGGCAGCGGCCCGGGTCAGGTATGACCAACTTCCGCGTCTGGCCAGCAGATGTGTTTCGACCTCATCCACAGGTTCGCCGCCAAGCGAGATAAGCTTGATCTCAAGCCCGCGTCGGGCCAGCCCGCGCACCCACCGCTGCACGTGTACGGACAGCGCATAACCGAATATAACCACTCGCATACGTGACATTCCTACGGTCGCTCTAACTGTTTTCGTTTCTTTTCGTTCTAACGGAAAAGAGCTCTGCCAGAGACGGCCCAAGCCCCAGGATCAAAGAAAGGGCCACATAGGCTGTTGTGAGGACCACCCCCGATAGAGCCATCCTTGCCGCAGCCAGTGAACGGCCGGTGCCGTTGAGTCCGGCCGGCCAGAAGTCCTGCAAGAGCATGATCACCGCTAAGCCGATACCCCCGGCCAGCAGAATGCGCCCCAGTCGCCAGGCGAATGGTCTGGTAGAGCCAGTGCTCGTTTTCCTCACAATGAAGCCGAGCAGACACAACGCGTAACCGGCGTGGGCGAGCGATGTCGCAGCTGAGATGCCGGGATACCCGAACCATTGTGGCAGAAGCCATGTCGCCGCCAGTTTGGTAACAAACAACACTACCGCAAAACCGAACACCTGCGCCTGCCACCCTCCGGCATAACAGGCGCGAATAGAGACCGAGACGATGAAAAGCGCTATAACCGTCGGCGCGTAGGGGCGCAGAACAGCAGCGGTGATAGAGACTGAGTTCGCATCAAAGACACCGCGCTGGAAAACGAGGTAAACCACATCCTCCGCGTTGGTCAGAAGGAACACCGCCAAAGGCACGGCTATCAAAAGAGCGCCGCTGACGGCTTTTTCATACACTGCGGCGAAGTGGGCGTGATCGGCCTTGCGTAGCGAAGTCGAAAACAGTGGAAACACCACGGCTCCGATGGCAAAGCCGATGACTGAGTCGGGAAGTTGCACTAATACCTGGCCATAGTTGAGAGCTGAGACGATACCCTCGCCGAACTGCGGTGCAAAGTAGCGGTCGATAAGGAAATAGGATCGGTTTATGAGTTCAATCAGTACCAGCATCCCGGCGGCGGACACGAATGCCCGGGAGTTCTCACCGAACGGCGACCGGTCGGAAGTCGCCGTCGGCTTGAACGAAACGAGTCGACAAAGCAGGTAGGCGTTCTGTACAAGAAGCCCCCCCAGCAGACCAATGGCCACAGCTCCGACAGAAAAACGCTCATGCAGAAGGATGACACTCAGGATCGAGAAGGCGTTGAAAATTATGTATCCTGCCGCAGGATAAGTATAGACTTCTTTGACATTCAAGAAAGCGCGGATAACGGCCTCCATCGTTCCCAGCACGACGATGACGGCGGTGACTCGGCTGTAGAAGACGATCCGGGAGAACTCAGCGGCAAGGTAATCGGCCGCCCAGATTCTCATCAGGTAGGGTGCCGCGATGATTATCGCCGCCGTTACCGCCACCGCTATCAGCAACGACATATGCACGGGCGGCCAGATCGTGCGCCAGCCATCGACGAGGTTGTCCGAATCACCTAACCTCCTCGAGAAATACGGCACAAAGAGATAGAAGCTGGCGTAATTGAGCACACCGTAGGCCAAGGCCGGCAGCATGATGGCGATAAGATAGAGATCATATTCAGCGCTGGTGCCAAACTTGTCGGCGATCACCATCTCGCGCACGAAGCCAAGCGCCTTGGACACCAGGACAATTCCGGCGACTGAGAAGATTGCCGTTCTCAAGCGGCCCGGCACAGTCTATCTCCCCGCCAGGCAGCGTGCAATATGGTCGGCGATGATCCGCGACGGCCTTTTGTTCCTGACCCGGTATGGCAGGGGGCTGGCCCCCAGATCCCTCGCAAGAAGTCGGCAAACCTTTTGAGCGTCGAGCCCCACCAGGTGATTTCCCCGCCGCAGGGTTTCTACCCATTCGGTCTCGTCGCGCAGGGTCAGCACCGGGGTTCCCAGAAAGATCGCCTCTTTCTGAAGGCCGCCGGAGTCGGAGAGAACGGCGTGGGCGAAATGGGCGGCGGTGAGCATGTCAAAATAGCCCAGCGGATCACACAGGATAAGCCCATCTATATGCGACAGCTTCGACCAGAGCCGGAACTGCCGAAGACGCTTCTTCGTGCGGGGATGTACGGGAAAGAGAGTCGGCATCGGCAGCGCTTCGATCAGATCAAGCAGCTTCAGCAACTGTCGCCGGTCATCAACGTTGGCCGCCCGGTGAGCGGTCAGCAGAAGAAACCGCTCCGCCTCAACTCCAAGCCTCCTGAGAAGGCTGCGGTTGCGTCGGATGGCCGGCATCGAGTCGTGCAAAAGTTCATACATCAGATCACCGGAGTGTACCAGTCCTTTCCTGATCCCTTCCGCACGGGCGTTCTTCATAGAGGTCGCCGTAGGACAAAACAGCAGTGTAGAAATATGGTCGGTCAGCCGCCGGTTGATCTCTTCGGGCATGTCAGCGACAAAGGAACGCATCCCGGCCTCGACGTGGCCGACCGGGATCGACAGTTTGGCGGCGCTCAGCGCACCTGCCAGAGTTGTGTTGGTATCGCCGAAGACAAGCACCAGATCGGGCTTTTCCCTCAACAGTTTCTTCTCGATAGCCGCCAGCATCCGCCCGGTCATGACGCCATGGGAGCCGCCGCCGATGTTCAGGTTGGTTTTGGCTTTCGGCAGGCGAAGCTGCTTGAAGAACATACTCGACATGTTGCTGTCGTAGTGCTGCCCGGTATGGATGATCTCATGGCGAAACCTCTTTGACAGAACCGGTTCCAGGCAGGCCAGTTTGATAAACTGCGGCCGGGCGCCGACGATGGAGACAATTCGCGATCTGCGCTTCATGGTGTGCCAATAATAGCGGATCGCCCGTGCCAACTCAAGCGGAAAGCCACCCCTGACAATCCCTGATTCCATCAAGCGATTTGTACAGATATGTTATCGAGCATGGTCGCCGGATTGTCCGGGAGACAGGCTGTTATGTTGATACAGTTAGATTCCCACTTCCGGGCTTGATGAAAAACGTACTCTATGAATTCGTACTACTGTCAGGCAGAGAGAGGCTGTCCCAGAAGTCGATCATGGGCAGACCGAGGGAGTCGCCGCCCACGGATAAAACCGGCAATGCCGGCTGGGTGGCACCCTCAAACTTGGGGTGTCTCCCGGGCTGAATTCCCGTTCCAAACAAGTTTGAAACGGCCACCCGACCGGCGGCTCAGGCTACCGTTACTTCCTTGCACAGGTAGACATCCTGAATGGCGTTGAGCAACTCCACTCCCTGAGCCATCGGTTTCTGAAACGCCTTGCGCCCGGAGATGAGCCCCATCCCGCCGGCCCGCTTGTTGACCACTGCCGTACGTACGGCCTGAGCCAGATCATCAGAACCGGTCCCTGTCGAGGCCCCGCCCGAATTGATAAGCCCCGCACGGCCCATGTAGCAGTTGGCCACCTGGTAACGGGTGAGGTCAATGGGGTTGTCCGAGGTCAACTCGTCATAGACTCGGGGATGGGTCTTACCGAACTTCAGAGCCGTGAAGCCGCCATTGTTTTCGGGCGCCTTCTGCTTGACGATGTCGGCCTCAATGGTGACGCCAAGGTGATTTGCCTGACCGGTCAGGTCGGCCGAGACATGGTAGTCCCTGTCGTCGGTCTTGAAGGCGGGGTTGCGCAGATAACACCAGAGCACGGCAAACATGCCAAGTTCATGGGCTTGCGAGAACGCCTCGGTCACTTCCGTGAGCTGACGCATTGCCTGATCGGATCCGAAATAAACCGTCGCCCCGACCCCGGCGGCACCCATATTGAAGGCATTTTCAACCGTGGAGAACATGACCTGGTCGGCCTTGTTCGGGTAGGTCAGCAGTTCGTTGTGGTTCAGTTTCAGGATGAACGGTATCTTGTGAGCGTACTTGCGTGCAACCGCGCCGAGCACCCCGAAGGTTGACGCTACCGCGTTGCAACCGCCCTCAATAGCCAGTTCAACGATCCTGGCCGGGTCAAAATAATCCGGGTTGGGCGCAAAGGAAGCGCCTCCGGTGTGTTCGATCCCCTGGTCAACCGGCAGGATCGAAAGATACCCCGTCCCCGCCAAGCGACCGGTGTTATACATCCAGTTAAGTGATCGCATCACAGCGGGGGTTCGGTCACTCAACGCCACCACATCGTCCACGAATGACGGTCCCGGCAGATACAGCCGTGATCTGGGGATACCCTGGCACTGGTAGGTCAGGAGGTCCTTCTCATCCCCCAGCAGTTGTTCGATCTTGTTGATCATTCCATCATCTCCCTATCTTTTGATTTGTTACCTGTCTGTCTACAACCAAGATCATTTAAGGGAGTTCATGGCCCAAAAGCAACCGTCCGCTACCTGCATCCCGCTGGTTTTTTTTCAGCTCGGGGCATGCTGCGCTCTTTAGCAGGTTGTTGAAAAACATGGAATAGAATGCAAAACAACAACTGTTTTCCATTACATGTCATTCACGCGGAAGCGGGAACTCACTGGTATCAACGACTTCCGAGCATGACAAAACACTTTTTCAACAGCCTGTTAGAGGCAGGCCGCACTGTTTGAATCAACTGCATGGCGCTTATAGAATGGCCTGGAAGGCCTGTTTGAATATGTCGTACGGTCGACCGCCGACAAACCGGGCCACTTCGTTGCCGTTGCGGTCGAGGAAGATCGTCGTTGGCACACCGCTGGTGGCGCGCAGGCTGTAGAGATGGTGGCGTTCCGCTATCAGTATCACCCACTCCATGCCTTGCTGCTCGACGAACTGGCCGACTCTTCGGTGCTGATCCTTAACGGCCAGACCGATCATCTCCACCCCTTGGGGACGGAATTCCTTGTAAAGTCGGATCAGATCCGGGATCTCGCGGCGGCAGGGGGAACACCAGGTACCCCACAGGTTAATCACCACCGGCTGCTTGCCGATCCACTCGTTGGAGTGGCGCAGTCTCCCGCTGAGATCATAGGCGGAGAAATTGGCGGGCGCGGATACCGGGGCAGCCTGGACATTCTTGCCCTGGCCGGCCTGTTCGCCGGAGGTACGCCCGGCCTGATCGCTATCGCCGCCGCATGAGACCAGCAGCAGCAAGAAAAAGAATATGAGCTGGTTGAACGACAGTTTTGACTGCATGGTTTGTTCCTTCATGCCTTCAGTGGTTGTCCATCATAGTAGCTTGGTGTCTCGACAGGCAGCAGGTGCAGCGGTATCCAGGGTGAGCAGCCCGCCCCGGGGACAGCTCAAGGGCCCGACTTCTCCCTCCCGGATCCCTGATCGGTGGCGGTAGTGTCATACTTCCGCTCGGCGACGAACTCCAGCACCTGAAGCATGGTGCCCGTTCCCTGGTAGCCGCGCAGGGCGCCGATCTTGACGCCATCCGGTTTGAGAAACCAAAAGGTAGGATATCCCTGTATTCGGAATTCCAGTTTGGCCAGGTTCTTTTCCGTAATCTTGTACCCGTCTATATCAAGCTTGTTGTTGGAGTCGCCGTTGACCCTCACTGCCACAAAGTCCTTCTTGACCAGGTCGATGACTTTACTGTCAACGAAAGTTGTCTTTTCCATCTTTCGGCAGAAGCCGCACCATTTGGCGGTGAAGTCGATAAGGACGTGCTTGTCTTCCGCCTTCGCCAGGGTCAGCCCCTCGTCGTACGTGACCCAGTTGATTTTCTTGGATTTTGCAGCCGGATCTTTCTGCTCGGATTCCTTATCGCCGCCGGCGATGCCGCCGGGAAGCAACAGCGTCAATAATCCTAACGCGGTGATGATGATCTTCGATCTATGTGTTACAAAACGGGCCGGTCTCATGTTGCGTTCTCATTTCTGTGCAGTGGTCTCAGATAGGCGCTTGACTCGCCCAAGAGTTCCTTGAGGCGATTCAGTAGTTCAAAGTCAGGATTCACAGCATACTTCTTGGAC
>JAGLXI010000283.1 GCA_023132995.1 Candidatus Zixiibacteriota bacterium
ACATTCTTCAATGAGGCAACGCGACGCGCTTGCCAGTGCCAATTTCCAGTATTAGACACGGTCGGTTTTCACATGACGATAGGGATTGACACCCAAATGTCCGGCCTTATATTGCCACGTTTGCGAACACTGACGTGACTGTCATAGCAAAAGGGCAGGATATGGACGACAACAAGCCTCGGATAGCGGTTCTTATTTCCGGCGCGGGAAGTAATCTTCAAGCGTTGATCGACGCCACCAAGGCGGGCATCCTGAAGGCTGAGATCGCGTTGGTGGTTTCGTCCAAAGGCAAGGCATACGGTCTTGAGCGGGCGGCCGCGGAGGATATCGAGACGATGGTGTTCAAGAACAAGAAGTATCCGTCGCCCGAAGAAGCCGGCCGCGATTTGGTCGCGAAACTCAGGGAGCGCCGGATTGATTATATAGCCCTGGCTGGGTTTCTGAGCCTCCTGCCGGTTGCAGTGGTGCGGGCTTTTCGCAATCATATAGTAAATATCCATCCGGCGCTATTGCCAAAGTACGGCGGCAAGGGGATGTACGGTCGTCACGTTCACGAGGCTGTGCTTGCCTCGGGTGACAAGGAGTCCGGCCCCTCGGTGCACCTTGTCGACGAGATATACGACAACGGCAAGGTTCTTGAGCAGGCGAAAGTTCCGGTGCGCAGCGATGATACGCCAGACACTCTTGCGGCCCGCGTCCTTGAGCAGGAACACAAGCTCTATCCGAGAGTTATGCAGAAACTGATAAACGGAGAGTACGCGCTTGACTGACAATGATGTTCTGATATCCTCCGACATCAAGGAGTACCCTCTCCTGGTGCGGGGCAAAATACGCGATGTGTATGACCTCGGTGACACGCTTCTTTTTGTCGCCTCCGATCGCATCTCTGCGTTCGATGTCGTACTCCCCAACGGCATCCCCGGCAAGGGCGCGGTGCTGACGGCAATGTCGCTCTTCTGGTTTGACTTCCTGAAGGATGTCGTGGACAACCACTTCCTCACGGCCGATGTCGACGCCTACCCTGCCCCCCTGCGGCCCTATTGCGATCAATTGGTGGGCAGGTCCATGTTGGTGCGGAAGGCGGAGCGAATCGACTGCGAATGTATCGTGCGCGGCTACATTTCCGGGTCGATGTGGAAAGAACTCATTCAAGCGCGTGCCGCCGGTGGCAATACTGTTCACGGCTTCGAGTTTTCGCCCGAGCTGAAGGAATCGGAGAAACTCCCCGAGCCGCTGTTTACGCCGTCGACAAAGAATGAGGGCGGTCACGACGAGAATATCAGCTACCGCCAACTGGTGGACCTCATCGGCGAAAAGGACGCGGCGCTATGCCGGGAGAAATCCCTCGCGGTTTACGGCAAGGCTGCCGATTACTCTCTCACCAGGGGGATTATCATTGCCGACACCAAGTTTGAATTCGGTTTCCATAAGGGGAGATTCCTGCTTATCGATGAGGTTCTGTCACCCGACTCGAGCCGCTTCTGGCCGATGGACCGCTACCAGGTCGGGCGGGGTCAACCGTCATTCGACAAGCAACCGATACGCGACTATCTCGCTGGTCTTGACTGGAACCGGAAGCCACCCGGACCGGCGCTGCCGAACGAGGTAGTGCGGGCCACGGCCGCCCGTTACCGGGAAGCCCAAAGACTACTAACAGAAGGCTGAATCATGACGCAAGACGTTAAAATAAAACGGGCGCTGTTGTCGGTCTCGGACAAGACCGGGATCGAGGACCTGGCCTCGCAGCTTCAGGAATTGGGCGTGCAGATCATCTCCACCGGGGGTACGCTCAAGAGGCTGAAGGAAGCCGGAGTGCAGGCGATCTCGGTGTCGACATTCACCGGCGCTCCGGAGATAATGGGTGGCCGCGTGAAAACGCTGCATCCCAAAATCTACGCCGGACTTCTGTGCCGAAGAGATAATGCCGAGGATAACGAGCAACTAGGCCAGTTGGATTATCGGATGATCGACCTGGTGGTAGTCAATCTCTACCCGTTCCGTGAGACGCTGGCCAGGCCGGATACCGACGACGCCGAGATAATCGAGAACATAGATGTCGGCGGGCCGTCAATGATCCGGGCGTCAGCAAAAAACCACGAGAGCGTTACGGTGGTTGTGGATCCTGACGATTACGCCCGCCTGGTGGAACTGCTCAAGACCAATGACGGCGCTACCGATCCGGCCTTCAGAAAACAGTGCGCGACCAAGGCGTTTTCCCTGACGACCGCCTATGATGCCGCAATCGCTACCTACTTCAGTTGTGGCAAGGACGAAGAAGGCGTTCTGTTCCCCAGGCAACTGACTTTGAGATATTCATCCCGCGCCAAACTTCGCTATGGTGAGAACCCTCACCAGCAGGCGGAACTATACGCTATGGATGGTTTCAAGGCCGCTACCCTGCTCCATGCCGAAACTCTCTCCGGCAAGGAACTCTCCTATAACAACTACGGTGATCTCGACGCCACTCTGGATATTCTGCTGGATTTCGAGGAGCCGTTTGCCTGTGTTCTGAAACATGCCAACCCCTGCGGTGCGGCTACAGGGGAGACCCTTGCCGAGGCCTACCAGCGGGCATATGATAGCGATCCGCTTTCCGCGTTTGGATCGATAATCGGTCTCAATCGGGAGGTAGACATGGCATGCGCCAAATTGCTTCACGAAACGCCGTTCGTTGAGTGCATACTCGCACCTTCGTTTGCCGAAGATGCGTTCAAACTGCTCAAGAAGAAGAAAGCGCGCCGCCTTCTGGCGCTTCCCGAGATTGCTGCCGGACGCATGAAAAATCAGGTGGTCTATAAGAATATCCGCGGCGGGCTGCTGGTGCAGACAGCCGATGACCTGATAACGCTGGAGTCCTCGCTGAAAGTAGTCACCCACCGAGCACCGACTCCGGAGGAACTCAAATCGCTGATGTTCGCCTGGAAGGTGGTCAAGCATACCAAGTCGAACGCCATCGTGCTGGCCAAGGGCGACGCCACGGTGGGGATAGGTATGGGGCAGACCTCGCGTGTCGATTCCGGCTTCATGGCCGTCAAGCGGGCGGGCGACCGGGCCAAAGGTGCGGTGATGGCTTCCGACGCTTTCTTCCCGATGCCGGATGGTGTCGAAGTAGCCACCGATGCGGGCGTCACGGCGATCATTCAGCCGGGTGGTTCCAAGGGGGATGAGAAGGCTATCGAGGCGGCCGACAAAGCCGATGCGGCAATGGTCTTCACCGGCGCACGGCATTTCAAACATTAACCCTGAACTGATCACCGCTGGTCGCATGGGGTGATCTCTCACCTTTCCCCTGCTGGGCGGGCAGGGGCGATGTTGGAATTGTATGTCGCAAGTAGATAAAAGAGGTTGTGGACGGGGCGCTAACGGGTTATATTGCGGAGAAGGAGCCGATTCGCCAACCACTGGTGGCTAACATGGGGGAGACCATTAAGTACAGCATCACAGTTGTGGTACTTGCGTTACTGGCATCACTCGCTCTTACACCTGGAGCCAACGCCCTGGTCTGGGAACTGACTAACGGACCCTTCGGTGGCAACATACGATCATTGGCAGTTGACTCTTTGGGATACGTTTATGCCGGAACTTATTGGGGCGGTATTTTCCGCTCGACTGATAATGGCGAAAATTGGGAGCATCTTAATAATGTACCGGTGTTAATGTCAAACGATGCGCTTGCTGTGAATTCTCTGGATCACATATATGCTGCGCGTTGGCACGAGTTATACCGATCAACTGACAATGGTGCAAACTGGACACTGATGAGCAGCCCGGGAGCGCATATATACACTTTTTCTTTCAACTCTTCCGATGACATTTTTGCAGGGACTGAAGTTGATGGCATGTTCCGCTCCACTGACAGTGGTGCAAGTTGGACACAAATAAACAATGGAATACCGACAGGGGGTTGGGGAGAAATTAATGTACTTGCCTCTGCTGTTACGTCATCCGATGATGTCTTCGTAGGAACTTGGACCGACCTATATCGTTCAACTGACAATGGTGAGAGTTGGACAGTAGTTCTGAATACTAAGGTATGGGCACTTACGGTCAATTCCGCTGGTGACATTTTTGCCGGAACCAGTGTCGGTGTATACTGCTCGACTGACAATGGTGACAGTTGGACCTTACTCAACAATGGGCTAATAGTTAGTGTAAGCACTCTTGCGGTCAACTCTTCCGATGATATTTTTGCCGGGACTTATGACCACGGCGTTTTTCGCTCGACTGATAATGGCGTGAGTTGGACTCACGTCAACAGCGGACTGATATACTCTGACATACAGGCCCTTGTTGTCAGCTCTTCTGGTGTTGTTTTTGCCGGAATTGCCTCGTGTGGCGGGGTATACCGCTCCACTGATAATGGTGCAAGTTGGAGTCAAACGAACTATGGGCTCACGAACACAGATTGGTTAGCCCTTGCTATCAACTCCTCCGATCACATTTTTGCGACATACTGTTCTATGTTTCATCCCGCGGTTGGCTGTGGGTGTGGTGGCACTTATCGCTCAACTGATAACGGTGCAAGCTATACACAAGTCAGCACTGTAACGATGTCGGGTTTTGCATTTAACTCCTCCTCTGATGTTCTTGCAACAAGTGGCGCCGCTGTATACCGCTCGACCGATAATGGCGACAGTTGGACCTTGGTCAACACTGGTATAACAACATCTGTAGGCACAATTGCCATCAATTCTTCCGATGATATTTTCGCGGGTGGTGGTGGAGGCGTGTATCGTTCAACTAATAATGGTGACAGTTGGACCTTAGTCAACAATGGGCTAACAGATAGTGTAAGCACTCTTGCTGTCAACTCTTCCGATGACATTTTTGCCGGAACTGGTGTCGGAGTGTTCCGCTCGATTGACAATGGGGACAATTGGATGCAAGTCAACAGTGGATTGACGGACAGTAATATAGTAAATCTTGTTATTAACTCTGCCAACGATATTTTTGTCACAGCACCGTGGCATGCCAGTTGGGACGGGATTTTTCGCTCGACTGATAATGGCGAAAGCTGGACCGTTGCCAGCATACAGTACTGTTGTGTGTCAACAATGGCGGTTGACAATTATGATAACATCTATTTCGGCAGCCTGAGTAATAGTGGCGTATATCGCTCGACTGATAATTGTGAGACTTGGTCTCAAGTCAACCTCGGATTGAACCATACAATGGTGTGGTCATTGGCTGCTAATTCTCACACTTACATTTATGCGGGAACCAAAGCAGGCGGCATATACCGAGCCGATATATGTTTGGATGTCGATAACGATTTGGTATGTTACGATATTGATAATTGCCCAGAGGATTACAACCCCAGCCAATCTGATGCGGACGGTGATGGTTTTGGTGACATATGTGATTCCTGCACCGATACCGATGGTGACGGTTTTGGTAACTCCGGCTACCCTGCCAATACCTGCGCTGTCGATAACTGTCCCGATACGGCCAACCCTGACCAGTCCGATATTGATTCCGATGGAGTTGGCGATGTCTGCGATAACTGTCCCACCGACGCCAATGAAGACCAGGCTGACGGTGATGCTGATAGCGTGGGTGACGTCTGCGACAATTGTCCAGCCGATGCCAATTATGGCCAGGAGGACGGCGACAACGACACGGTCGGCGACGTCTGCGACAACTGTCCAACGGTCGACAACAATGATCAGGCCAATTCCGACTCTGACGATTACGGAGACGCGTGCGACAACTGCCCCTCGGTCACAAACCCCAGTCAGGTCAACAGTGACGGTGACACCTACGGTGACGCCTGCGATGTGTGCCCGTATGATGAACTAAACGACGAGGACAGCGACGGCGTCTGTGGTGATGTCGACAATTGTCCCACTGTGTCTAATCCTGGTCAGGAAGATACTGACGGCGACAATGTTGGCGACGCCTGCTGCTGCGTGTACCGAGGTGACATAGACCACAGCGGCGTTCTACCGATCGACATTGCCGATCTGGTCTACCTTGTGGACTATATGTTCAACGAGGGTCCTGAGCCTGGGTGCCCCGAAGAAGGCGACGTAGACGGCAGCGGTGGGGAACCGATAGACATAGCTGACTTAGTGTATCTTGTGGATTTCATGTTCAACAGCGGCCCCGAACCGCCGCCGTGTCCGTAGGCGATTTTTGCTCAAATCTGAGCTTGCGTGGCCACAGGCAGTATGGTATCTTTGGATCAACAAGTCAGGCTATAGAGGAAGGAACGTGCGAGATAGAATACTGGAAATAGTCGTCTTTCTGATGGACAACATGCGGGACAACACCGCCCGCTCCGGTGAAGCGGACGATTTCTCCGCAACTCTCAAGACGATGGGCTACTCCGACAACGAGATATCCTCAGCCTATTTCTGGTTGATGAACCGTTTTGACGACACCCCCGAGCAGCTTTTCTCGGAGTTTCCCGAGGCGCACATCGGCAATCGCATTCTTTCCTCAAGCGAACGGGTGCGGCTGAGCACCGAGGCATACGGGTTCCTCATCAAGCTGTTGAATCATTCCCTGATCGACACCGAGCAGTTTGAGGATATATTGGAGCGTGTGGCTGTCTTCGGGAGTGAGACCGTGTCCGCCGACCAGATGAAACTGATCGCGTCCTCAGTCGTATTCAACGAGTTTGAAGAACCCGACGGTGACGAGTTGATCGAGCAGATGGGCAAGTCGCCCAATCAAGTCAACTGATCCCGCACATGTCTATCAAGGGCAAGAAGATTACAATCGGGCTGACCGGCGGTATCGCTTGTTACAAGATTCCCTATCTGGTGCGGTTGCTGCGCAAGGCTCAGGCTGAGGTGCAGGTGATAATGACGCCCAGCGCGACGAAGTTCATCACTCCCCTGACTCTGGAAACGGTCTCAGGCCAACCGGTGGCGGTGAAGATGTTCCCCAGCGACGAGTTCGCGAGTACGCGTCACATTGACCTGGCCCAGTGGCCGGATCTGGTCGTCGTTGCGCCCGCCACCGCCAATTTCATGGGCAAGACAGCCCACGGTATCTGTGACGATCTGCTCACAACCGTCATTTGCGCCACGCCGCAACCGATCCTTATCGCGCCGGCCATGAATCCCCAAATGTGGAGCAACAGGGTTACGCAGAAAAACCACGCCCTGCTTTCCGAGTTGGGCTACCTCTTTGTCGGTCCTGCCGAGGGAGACATGGCGTGTGATGATCGCGGTGTGGGCCGAATGGCCGAACCGGACGAGATCTACGCCGCGGTCGTGAAAGCCCTCCGACGGACTCAAAAAAAAAAGCCCTGACCGGTAAGAAGTTCGTAATCACAGCCGGGCCGAGCCGTGAGGCG
>JAGLXI010000284.1 GCA_023132995.1 Candidatus Zixiibacteriota bacterium
GTCTTACCGCTTGACGACGCCCCAGTGTCGGTCTCCGGGTTTATCCGAGCTTCGAGTGCTCTTTTAGTTCCGTCTCGTATGCTTGTAGAACTTTCTCCTCGATTTTCTTCCGCATCTCGCTGCTTACCGGGTGGGCGATATCCTGATGGGTGCCATCGGGACGCCTTCTGCTCGGCATGGCGACGAAATAACCATTGTTGCCGTGGATTATCTTCATCCCATGCACTACAAAAGCGTCATCAAAGGTTACGTTGACGAATCCCTTCAGGCGCTCCTCATCTCGCAGTCTGACCCTGACTTCCGTAATCTCCACAGAGCATCCCTCCAGCTTCAATGTGCCTTGTCATGGCCAGGTAATTGGCTTGACCGTGCAATGCTGCCAACGCCCCAGGTTAAACTTGAGACTACTCCTTACTTTTGGAGCCTCACCAAAAACTCCGAACATTGTCGACCCGGAGCCACTCATTCTTACCAACAGCGCGCCGGACCCCAGAAGAGCCTCCCTGACGGACTCCAGGACAGGGCAGGACTCCCGATGGACCCCTTCGAAGTCATTGCCGGATAACCGCAAAGCCCCAACAAGAGCACTTACATCCCGGCAACCGGGTAAACTAAACCCTTGCTGCCGTTTTGTCAAGTCCATTCTCAATGCTGCGTAGCTGTCCGCTGTCGAGATGGCAATCCCCGGATTCACCAGCAGCAACCAGTAATCAATCGGGAGTGATATTTCCTCGACGATTTCCCCCCGACCTCCCACCAGCGCCTGCCCGTGGGAGAAGAAAAACGGCAGATCAGAGCCGATCTCCAGCGATAACTCACTCATCCGCGAGCGGCTCAGTCCCAGGTCAAAAAGCAGGTTGCACGCCAGTATTGTCGCCGCTGCGTCCGATGAACCCCCGCCCAGCCCGGCCGCCACCGGTATACGCTTGTTAAGCGCCACTGAGAGCCCCCATTTCAAATCAAATCTGTCTCTCATCAGGTCAAACGAGCGAGCCACGAGATTGTCTTCTCCGGGCGACAGGTCTGTGTTGCCGAGCACCTTGATAGAAATCCCCGGTTGGTCGGTCACCGAGAAGCTGAGACGGTCAAAGAGCGAGACAGCCTGAAACGCTGAGTTGATATCGTGATAGCCGTCCTCGCGCCTGCGGAGAACCTCCAGAAACAGGTTAACCTTGGCCGGGGCGTCAATCTCCAGGTGGCCTTTTCCCCGATCTCTGAGCAGCATTTAACCTCAATCGTTTCCTGCGTCAGGTCAAAGTGTAGGATAGCCTTTCGTCCTGTGAAAGCAAGGCCGAATGCGGTTCTTGCGCGAAGATCACGGCATAGCTTGTATTCGTCCGGCCTCTTGTATATAATACTTGGGACAAAACAGTGTTGAAATGCTGGAGATAGACAAGTCAAGGAGGCAGATTATGGATCCGTTCGGTGCTTGGGCAACCCTGAAAGCAAAGGGAGGAAGCTACAAAATCCACCGGCTGGACAAAGTGGCGACGCCGGGGCAACTGGAGAAGCTGCCATATTCCATGAAGGTGCTGCTGGAATCGCTGCTGCGCAATCTCGACGGCCACGTTATCAGGGAGGAAGACGTCACCCGCCTGGCCGGCTACCGGGCCGGGAGTGTCCCCGACGTGGAACTCCCATTCAAACCGGCGCGCGTCCTGCTGCAGGATTTCACGGGCGTGCCGGCGGTGGTCGATCTGGCTGCGCTGCGCTCGGCGATGAAACGAATGGGAGGGGACCCGAAGAGAATCAACCCCCTGGTGCCGGTCGACTTGGTCATTGACCACTCCGTGCAGGTGGATTCATACGGATCTGATTCCTCTCTGCAGATAAACATGGACAAGGAGTTTGAACGCAACCGCGAGAGATACGAATTCCTGCACTGGGGCCGCAAGGCTTTCGACAACTTCCGCGTGGTACCTCCCGCGACGGGAATCTGCCACCAGGTCAATCTCGAATACCTGGCCGAATGTGTGCTGGTGAAAGACGGCGTGGCGATGCCGGATTCCTTGGTGGGGACCGACAGCCACACGGTCATGATCAACGGCCTGGGCGTGGTGGGCTGGGGAGTGGGCGGTATCGAGGCCGAGGCGGCCATGTTAGGCCAACCTATCTACATGTTGACGCCGCAGGTGATAGGTTTCAAGCTGACCGGCCGTCTGGCGGAAGGCGTCACCGGCACCGATCTGGTTCTGACAGTCACACAGATGCTTCGCGAGAAGGGTGTGGTCGGCAAGTTTGTGGAGTATTTCGGCCCTGCGCTGGACGAGTTGTCGCTCCCGACCAAGGCAATGATCGCCAATATGGCCCCCGAATACGGCGCTACCATGGGTTTCTTCCCGGTCGACAACGCCACCCTCGAATATCTGCGCCTGACCGGCCGCTCCGACGAACAGATCGACCTGGTCGAACGCTACACCAAGGAACAGACTCTCTTCAGAGCTGCGGGCTCCACTGCGCCGGAATACACCGACACGCTGGAACTCGACTGCGCGACCGTCGAGCCGTCGCTGGCCGGACCCAAGCGGCCGCAAGACCGTATTGCGCTCTCGGCGATGAAACAGGAGTTCCGGGCCTCGCTGTCCAGGTCAATCCAGGAACGAGGATTCGAGCTTCGGGAGGCGGATCACGACCGCAAAGTAACCATCACCGACGGCTACAGCGCCGAAATGGGCCACGGGGCGGTTGTGATTGCGGCTGTCACCTCCTGCACCAACACTTCCGATCCCTTCGTCTTAGTTGCGGCCGGTCTGGTGGCCGAAAAGGCAGTCCGGCGTGGTCTGAGCATCAAGCCATACGTCAAGACATCGCTTGCCCCCGGCTCACGGGTGGTCATTGACTACCTTGAGAAGGCCGGTCTGATGGAACCTCTCAAGAAACTCGGCTTCCACAACGTGGGTTTCGGCTGCACCACCTGCATCGGCAACTCCGGCCCTCTGGCGGAGCAGGTCGTGAATGCTATCGACAAGAGCAACCTCGTCGCCGCGGCGGTGCTGTCGGGAAATCGCAATTTCGAGGGCCGCGTCAGCCAGCACACCAGGGCCAACTACCTGGCCTCGCCGCCACTGGTGGTCGCCTATGCGCTGGCGGGGACGGTCGATATCGACCTGGCCAACGAGCCGATAGGCAAGGGCATGAGCGCCGAGGATGTCTACCTGAAGGACATCTGGCCCACCGAGAAGGAAGTGCTCGACGCTGTCGGGCAGGCCCTCTCGCCGGAGATGTTCCGCGAGCGCTACGCGACTGTCTTTGACGCCAATGAAACCTGGAACAGGATACAGAGTCCCGGCGGCGATCTTTTCGAATGGGATAAAACCTCCACCTATGTCCAGGAACCGCCTTTCTTTATAGGCCTTTCCCGGGAACCGGCGGACTTACAGCCGATCAAAGAAGCCCGCGTACTCGTTATGTTGGGCGATTCCATCACGACCGATCATATCTCTCCCGCCGGGGTCATCAAGGCCGACCAACCGGCCGGCAGGTACCTGATCGAACACGGGGTGGAACCGGCCGATTTCAACAGCTATGGCTCCCGGCGCGGCAATGACCGCGTTATGATGCGTGGCACCTTTGCCAATATCCGCCTGCGCAACCTTCTCGCCCCCGATACCGAGGGTGGTATCACCCGCTACCTGCCCACCGGGGAGCAGATGTCGGTGTACGAGGCCTCGCTGAAGTACAAGCAGGAAGACACGCCGCTGGTAGTGCTGGCCGGAAAAGACTACGGCATGGGTTCCTCCCGCGACTGGGCGGCCAAGGGCACCAATCTGTTAGGTGTCAAGGCGGTGTTGGCGCAAAGTTATGAGCGAATCCACCGCTCCAATTTAGTTGGGATGGGCGTCCTGCCGCTGCAATTCCTCGACGGCCAGTCCAGGGAGAGCTTAGGACTTACCGGCCACGAGTATTTCAGCATCAACGGTCTGTCCAACGAGATAAAGCCCAAGCAGAAGGTGACGGTAACGGCCGTTACCCATGGCGGTGAAAGAACGTTTGAGATGATCGCTCGCTTGGACACGCCGGTCGACGTCGACTACTACCGGCACGGCGGTATCCTGCAGATGGTGCTCAGGCAATTGGCGGGGTAGAGCGGGACGTCCAGGCTGCAGCCGCAGAGCGTTAAGCAGCCCCCACTGGCGAGGAGCCATATCAGCCGTTCCGACCAACCTCGTGGTCGGTCAGATTGCGGCAGGCTCGCCACCTGCGGGGGGCCCTCAGACGAGCCGCACCCGGCCCGCCTCAAGCAGGTATAGCCTTTCCGAGACATTCTCCACGAATGTCCGGTCGTGACTGATGACCAAAAAACCGCCCTGGTAGGATTCGAGAAGCCTCTCCAGTACCTCGACCGACTCGATATCGAGGTGACTGGTCGGCTCGTCCAGCAGGAGGAACTCGGCCCTGTCAAGCAGACAGTGAACGATGGCCGCGCGCATCAGCTCACCCTGGGAGAACCGCCCCAGCAGATCCTTTGTTTTCTCCCTGCGGATCAGGGCCGCGCCGAGATACTGCCGAACGGTGGTCTCATCGCAACCAAGGGCTGCAAAGTTGTCCAGCAGTCTCTCCTTGTTGAAGAAACCCTCCAGCCCCTGGGCGAGATATCGCAGCCTCACTTTTTCGTTGAGATAGAATGCGCCCGCTGTAGGTTCTAACTGTCCGGTGATGAGTTTGAAGATGGTCGATTTCCCCGCCCCGTTGGCGCCCATGAGACAGAACTTGTCGGACGTCGTCGCCGTAAGGGTCACTGCCGATAGCAGGTTGGGCTGTTGATTCTTATAGCGGAAACCGGCCTCTTCCAGAGCAAACACGCGACGGTGTTTCACATCGTAAGGTGGAAAGTGAAGGTTGACGCTCTTGGGAACAAACGGCTTGGTTCGGCGGAGTTGCTTCATTTCCCTTTCGGCTTTGCGACCGGCTACCTGGGCGCGCTTGGCGAGCTTCTTCGACAGAGTCGAGATATGGGCTCTTGCTCTTCCCGCGCCGCGTTTCTGTTTCTCTTTCCTGTCGGCCCAGCCAGCCTTGCGCTGCCGGTCTTGCTGAAGCTGGCGGATTTTCCGCTTGATTTGCCCCGCCTTTTTTCGCCGCGACTTGAAGTCCGAGGTCTTAACCGACCATGCCTGCTGGAATCCGCCGACTGTGTGAAAGATGCCGTTGGCGGTGATGAAGATAGTGTGGTCTGCAAGGTTGTCAGTCAGCGCCCGGTCGTGGGTGACCAGGATCAGGGCCTTGCTTGCGGCCTTGAGGTGTGCGACGTATCCCTCGAACGCGGTGATACCGTCGATATCGAGGTAGTTAGTCGGCTCGTCGAGCAGGTACAGTTCGGCGTCCGTGATGAGCGTGCGGATAACGGCTGCTTTCTGAAGCTCGCCGTCGGACAGGTGTTCGCGCATCGACAGTCCTCCGGCATGACCAAAGCTCTCCTGCAGCCGGGCCTCTATCGACACCTTTTCATAACTGAGTTCGCTTGCGGTTGCCTGGAAGTCGTTTTTACGAAGCTTCTGCGGAAGATGAGCGACAACAATCCCGGGAGCAACGTCGATATGACCGGACATAATGACGTCGTTTCTCAGCAGGTAATCGCGATCCTTCCGGGACTCGGCTATCAGCACGTTCAGGAGGGTCGACTTGCCGCACCCGTTGGCGCCGATAACGGCCAGAAGTTCACCCGCCGCGACCGAGAACGAGATACCCTCGATCACCGTGTTTCCGGTGTAGGCTATGGATAGGTCTCTTGTATTGACCAGCACGTTAAGTGACATATATTCAAACCTGTTGTTTGTCGGAAAAGACGCTTCCTGCTTGTTCGGGACACGACTGCCCCGCACCCTTGAGCAAGAGTTGATCTCATGGCAGCGCTCGGCAGCGCCGAGCGCCCTGAAGTCGATTATGTGGGTATTATATCTTCATGCCGCTAAGTCAGTAAGGTGGTAGGATCAGAGAACCACCTTACCAGAACTCCGCCAAACCAAGCTACCTTGTTTGCCCACAGTATACGCAATAACGGTGGATTGTAAACAGGTTTCTGTCTGTGATCTCATCTGACGACGACAAAACCTTCGGTAACATCTTTCAATGAGGCAACGCACCGGTAGGGCCGGGTGCGATTGTCGACGCGGAGGGTTATCGACCCTGTCGGCCATGGCTGTCGTTGAACTCTGCCACCAACGCGTCGATCTTCTCGTCATCCCAGCCGTGTTGCCGGGCCAGTTCGGCCAGGGTGCCCCAGAACGGTTCTCCGCAGACCACGCAGGGGAGGCCATGAGAAATCAGAAAGCCTACGGCGTCAGGATAGGCCTGGACAAGCTCGTCGATTGGAATATCGCGCGAAATCACCAGCACCTATCCCGCCGGGTGTTTCTTCGCGGTCAGCTTCCGTTTCAGTCCTTCAATGACATCTACCGGCGTGGGGTCGACATCATCGAGAATGGCCAGGTAGTAAGAGGCAAAGTCAGCTATCTGGACGAGACTGAACATCCGCTCCAGTCGTGATGAGCCTCGCGAGTGCAGTTCGATGTATTCCACGTCCAGTTTCTGGATTATCTCCTTTACGATATTCATCCGCGTTCGGATTTGCGGATGATCCTCGGCATCGCGCAGGACCACGACAGCCAGATGCTCCTTGTGTTTCTCCACGAGGGGCGACCAGCCGACCAGTTCGTTGTGGTTGAATTCGGAGAAGACGTTGGCGAACGAGAGCGCCTTGGCGTTTTCGCAGACCTGACCTTTGAACCTCAGAGCGACGGCGTTGGTCAACGTAGGGCCGCCGTAGATGATCGGAATCCTGCCGTGCATCCGCTGGGCAACGTTCTTGGCAGGGTTCTGCTCAGTGGGAATATCCTCAATGTAGACCTCCCGATACGTCTGCAGTCCTTTGATAACGGTCTCGATCTCCGAGGTGACATTCTTGATAAGCCCCACCTTTTCGAAGAACACCATCAACGGCACAAACGAATATCCCAGCGCCGCACGTGGCTGAAGCCCCCCGGGGACCACCGCTATCGGTATCTGGTTAAGATCGCAGATGTCTCCGAGAAGCCCGCCGGTGCTGATGGCGGCGACCATGGCCTTACGCGTGAGGGCGTCCTCTACGGCCGATATGGTTTCCTCGGTATTGCCGCTGTAGGACGAGGCCAGAACCAAGGTCTCATCATCGACATATTCGGGAAGCAGGTAGTGCCGGCATATCTCAAACGGGACCAGCAGTTTTGAACTCAGGAATGTCCTGGCCAGTTCGCCGCCGATTGCCGAGCCGCCCATGCCCACGACTACAATGTTCCTGATCTCGCGGAAGTCATCGGCGCTGATCCGCCAGCGGTGGGCGATCTTCAGCGCCTCGGCCATTTGCTCGGGCAGGTCGAAGATTCTGTTATACATGTTTTCAGGGTCATGCTCCCGGATTTTCTCAATGTCGTCAAGGGTCGTCAATGTTGGTTCCTCTATGCGTGAGTTTTCTTTCTTTCCAGTTCCGTACGGTAGTTCTCCAGCTTACGCTTGACCGACTGCTGCGACCGGCTTGAAATGACCGGGCCTACCAGGTGATGGACCAACTGCGAATCAATCTTTTTCACGGCGCGGCACAGGTCGAATATCCGGTTGGGGTTCATGGACAACTGGTCGACCCCCATGCCGATAAAGAGAGGCAGCGCCAGGATATCGCCGGCCACTTCGCCACAGATGGAGACCGGCTTGCCCGCTCTGACACAGGCCGCCACAGTTCTGTTTACAAGGCTGAGAACCGACGGATGATACGAGCTGTAGAGAGCGGCAACTCTCATGTTTGTTCGATCGGCGGCCATTATGTACTGGGTCAAATCGTTGGTGCCGATGGAGATGAAATCAACCCTTTGAGCGAGGACCTCGACCGTCATTGCCGCCGCAGGGACCTCTACCATGATCCCCACCTTGATACGCTCGTCAAACGGGATGCCCGACCGTCGAAGCTCCAGCTTGGCCTGAGAGATGAGTTTCCCTGCCTTTTCCAGCTCAGGGAGTTCAGTAATCATCGGCAGCATGATCCACAAGTTCCCGAGAGTCGATGCTCTGAGAATGGCCTTTATCTGGATTTTGAAAACGGCGCTCATGTCGAGCATGGCGCGGATGCCGCGCCACCCCAGGGCCGGATTGTCCTCCTTCGGCCAGGAGCCGTTACTGATCATCTTGTCGTAGCCCATATCGAACGTCCTGAGCACGACCGTCGTTTCGGAGAACTTACTTGCGATCCTCTGATAGCACTGGTACTGCGTCTCTTCGTCGGGGAAGCTGTTTTCCGCGAGGCACAGAAATTCGGTGCGGTAGAGACCGACGGGAATATGCTGCTGCGCCAGGATGTCATCAATCGGCCCGGGGAGTGACAGATTGGCGGCCACTCCGATTTCCCTGCCATCGCGGGTGACCGGCGGAATCCGGGTCAGTTTCTTGATCCGTGTGACGAGAGCCGGGCCATATCGCTTCTTCCGCTTCTTGTATTCTGACCATTCCTCGTCGGTCGGGTTTACGATCACGTCTCCGGTGGCGCCGTCAAGGATCAGCCGACAACCGCTGGGCACCCTGGCCCAGGCCCGGTTAGCAACGAGCACGGGGAGCATGAGAGAGCGAGCGATGAGAGCCATGTGTGAGTCAACCCCGCCCTCGGCGACCAGAAAACCAACGACTTTCCGCTGCCGGTAGCTGACGATTTCTCCCGGGGCGAAGACCTTACCCACCAGAATGGTATTGGGCGGGAACTTCAGGTCGCATTTCTCAAAGCCGCTCAGGTTGGAGAGGATCCTGCGGGCAACCGCCTCTATATCCTGCGCCATGTGGCGCATGTAGGTGTCGTTCGACCTTTTCAAGGGCGCCACAGTGCGCCCGACAAGACTGTTATATACGAATCCGGCGTTGCGCTTTCGAGACCGGATCTCGCGCTTGACCTGTTCGAGGAACTCGTAGTCGCCGGCGATAAGAAGCTGGGCGTCAAGTATCTTGGCCACCGGGCCGGTAGGTATCCTGCCGGCCGATTCCTTCAGGGAGCGCAGTTCGGCCACGCTCTCGCTCACAGCCCTTTCGAGGGCATCGGTCTCGGCCTGAATACGCGAAGACGGCACCCGGATTTCGGCTACTTCAATATCGCCCGGCATCACTATCCGGGCCCACCCCAGCACAATGCCGCTCGACACAGCGGTTCCCTTGAGTCTTTTGCGCTTCAAAGTCATCATATATCCATCCTCAGCCGCAGCGGCGGATGAGTAAACTACACTCACACAATCTATTATATGAAAACAGCAGGAAGGAAGGCAAGAATAATGTTATCAGTCCTCGCCGAACCCTGATTCGATGACCTTGACCAGCGCCTCAAGCGCTTCTTCCTCGTCAGGCCCATCGACCTCAATCTCGATCCTCGATCCCATCTCGGCCGCCAGCATCATCACCCCCATGATTGACTTACCGTTGACACGCATCCCGTTCTTGGTCAGGAAAACCTCCGATTCGTACTTCCCCGACGTGGTGACGAGCAACGCTGAGGGCCGGGCGTGCATGCCGAGTCGATTTCTTATGGTGACAGTCCTGCGTGTCATTGGTAGTCATCGCTCAGGGCGAATCGTTTCCCGGAAAGCTCCCGCACCACCCCTTTCAGTTCCAGGGCCAGGAGCAACCCCATAAGTTCCGTCACGGGGAGGCTGGTTGCCCTCGACAACTGATCAAGCTGCATTGGACCCGAGGCAAACAGGTTGGTGATTTTCGTTTCTCCTTCGGTCATATCAGGCAGTCGCGAGAACTTCCGGGCCAGAATCTCCCCCTTCAGGGTAGGCAATTCGGCAAAGATATCATCTGTGGAGGTCGTCAGGCGGGCACCCTTTCTGATCAGTTCGTTGGTCCCCTCGCTCATACGGGCACCGGGCGGGCCGGGAACAGCAAAAAGCTCTCTTCCCTGCTCCAGAGCGTGTGAGGCCGTGATGAGCGCGCCAGACTTGCGACCCGCCTCAATCACCACGACACCCTCTGAGAGACCGGAAATAATGCGGTTTCGCTCCGGGAAGAAAGCTCGGTCTGGATGTGTGCCCGGCAGGTATTCGGAATACACAGCTCCGTGTGCCTTTATCCGCTCCGCCAGGGAACGGTTTGACGACGGGTAGACTATGTCCAGGGAACAGCCCCACACGGCCACTGTCTTTCCATTCCCCTCAAGAGCCCCCAGGTGGGCGGCTGAATCGATCCCTTCAGCCATCCCCGACACCACCGTGATACCCGCCTGGGCCAGCATCATCCCCAACTGACGAGCGAACAGGCGGCCGTTTTCGGTGGGATGACGAGTCCCGACGACGCCTATCATCCGCTCGTCGGACGGCATCGCGTCGCCCAACCGGAACAGAAGCGGTGGGGCGTCGGCAATTGCTTCAAGCGAGCGCGGGTATTCCGAATCGCCGGCAAACAGAACCGCCCACCCCAGTTGAATGATCCGCGAGGCAAGCACTCGCGCTTGTGAGCCGTCGGAACGCTCCTTGACATTGCTGGCCTGGGTGCGCGAAATCCCCTTGACGGCTACAAGTTGTGACACCGGCGCCGAGAGAACCGCCGATGGAGACCCGAAAGCATCGACAAGTTTCCCATAGCGGGTTCTGCCTATGCCGGGGATCCTGAGCAACCCGATGGCGTCAACCAGGCGTTCTTTCAATTCGCTGTTGATCAAGCTGTCGCTCTACCTCCAGAAGGAATTTCTCGGCCCCCATACCTGTTACCGCCGACAGCCAAAGGTAGCCGCCGCCAAAATTGTTGGAAAGTTTTTTCAGGTCGCGTTGGGTTATGGTATCGATCTTTGTGATGACCACAAACGAAGGCCGGTCAAGAAGCGTATGATCGAAATCTGCCAGTTCCTGTTGCAAGACACCAAGTGTCCGGAGAACGTCCGGCTCATTCACATCTATAATGTAGACAAGCAACCGGGTTCGCTGAATGTGCTTGAGGAACTGGTGGCCGAGTCCCTTGCCGGCGGCAGCGCCCTCAATCAGGCCGGGGATATCGGCCATCACACAGGACTTGAATTCCCTGAGTCTGACAATCCCCAGATTCGGCACCAAAGTTGTGAATGGGTAGTCGGCGATTTTGGGTCTGGCAGCCGAAAACGTGGCTAAGATGGTCGATTTGCCCGCATTCGGCTGTCCGACGAGGCCGACGTCGGCCAGCAACTTCAACTCCAGTGCCAGCTTCCGCTTCTCGCCGGCTTGGCCGGGTTGCGCTTCGCGTGGAGCCTGGTTCGTGGGCGACTTGAAGTAGGCGTTGCCACGGCCACCTGTCCCGCCCCGCGCAATGATCTCTCTTGCGTCCGGGTCGTCGAGGTCGGCGATCATCGCCCCGGTCTCGCGGTCAATTACTATTGTGCCAACCGGCAACCGTAGTACCATGTCGCTGCTGGACTTGCCCGTTTTGAGCGAACCCTCGCCGGGTCTGCCGTTCTCCGCCCGATAATGCCGCCGATACCGGTAGTCGAGTAACGTTGACAGATTCGGGTCGGTCACAGCCACGATATCCCCGCCACGGCCTCCGTCGCCGCCATCGGGACCACCCTTGGCCACGAATTTCTCCCTGCGGAATGACATGCAACCGGCTCCGCCGTTGCCGGCCGCTGCCTTTATTTCAACGTAGTCGATAAACACTGCTCGCAATATCCCCTCCACCCCTGGGAATGTCAATCACCGATTGGGTTTCGAGTGCCGATTGGCGGACCCTGTTTTCGTTGCGCCAGACAGTTGACGGCAAGACGTCAAAGGCATATATTTGCGGCATGGCCAGAACCGATACCGGGGAGCAACATCCGGCTCCCACTCTGAATCAGCGAAAGCGACAGTTGTACGAGGATACATTCCTCGTCCTGGGCCGTGTCTGTTTCAGACTGGGCCTGTCGCCCAATTTCCTGACGGCGGTCTCGGCCGTATGCGCTGTTCTCTCCGGAGTCTTCTTCTGGAAGGGGCTGATGCTCTGGGGCGTGTTCTGGTTGCTGGCGGCGGCCTTCACCGATATGCTGGACGGCAGCACCGCCCGTGCCGGAAACGTTGACACCGTCTTCGGCGGGATATTGGATCACGTGTCGGACCGCTATGGCGAGTTTTTTATTTTGGCGGGAATCACTCTTTCCGGGGCGGTTCATCCGGGATGGGGGATTTTTGCGCTCTTCGGTATGATTATCGCCAGCTATACCAGGGCTGCGGCCGAATCGATGGGCAAGATGGAGAATTGCGCAGTCGGCATCATGGGACGGCTGGAGAAGTTCATCCTGATTGTGGCCGGGTCCATCCTGGAGCATTACCTGCCGACCGGCACCTGGCCCCGGGGCAGTTGGTTGGAGTTCGCGCTGATAATTGTCGGTGTGACTTCGTTTATCACTGCCATACAACGTCTGCTCTACGCCAGGAAGATACTCGGCAACAAGCGGGAAGTGTAGCTGGTGGCGACTAAGTTCGGGCGTATCTTCCAAAAAGAACTAAAGCACTACGTGCTCTTCAGACGCAAGATTGAGCGTGAACTCTCTCGTGCAATAAAACTATTGAGAATTCACAGAGGCAAATCCCCTTTAGATGTTCAAGTAATGGCCCTCGCAGATTTCATGCTGGAGATAAACCAGGTTGTTGCGGACTGTTTCAAACACGGTTTCCTATCATCGGGTTTGCACCAGCTTCGGTTGGCACAGGAAGTTGCTCAGAAGTTGCTGGCACTGCACTTGAAACCTCCTCTTGCCAAAAGGAAGAAGATGACGCCCGGCGAAGTACGGGAGGTGCTTGAGCAAGGGGGAATACCACACTGGAGAGAACTCTATAGTGAACTCTCAAAGGTGACTCACCATCATAGCGACTTTATCCACAGAGTCTATCCCGAGATCAGAACTGGCGCGAAGGCGACAGCAGACAACGCAGTCTTCATTGAATTCTACCTGATGATACTGAATGACTTCAACATGAAAGCGCTATTTGTGATTCTGAATCAACTGAAGCCTCACCTGGGTCGCGACTACGGGGTGCTCCTGGCAGCGTATGACGAGTTGGATCCCGTGGCTGCTGCTGACTGGGAAACGGCAAACGCAAACGTCGAAGCGTCCTTTGGAGTGAACTCAGCATAGGGGTCTCACATGATTACCGCTATAGGCAACCCGGTATACGACTATATCAAGACGAAGAAGGTCGAGCCTGACGGGCGCGTCCTCTCCGGCTGCTCTACCAATGCTGCCCTGGCCCTGTCCAAGATGGGCGAGCAGGTCAGGCTGGTGGGCGCTGTGGGCGACGACTTCAAGAGCCATTTCATCACCGAACTGGCCCGGTACGGCATCGAGCATGAAATCATACCCTCCGATGAGACGGGCGGCTTCTCCCTGATTTACTACGATGATTTCGGCAACCGTTCCCTCGACCTTTTGGGGCGTGCCGCCGACATAGACGCGATTGATCCAGGGTGGTACCGGGACTCCGCCGCTGTGCTCATCGGGCCGATCCTCGGTGAAGTATCGTTTGACTGCATAAGAGACATTCGCCGTAATTTCGACGGGTTGTTCTTCTGTGACCCGCAGGGATTGATCCGTGGCGCCGATGAGAACGGCCGCATCTACCATGAAAAGGTGGATGGCATACAAGACGCCCTTCGCGTATTCGATATCGTCAAACCGAATGAATTGGAAGGCCGGATTCTGACCGGGATTGACTGTCGTCACGACCCCTACGAGGCGGCGCGCATAATCAAGTCGTGGGGGCCGAAGGTGGTGATCGTCACACTGGCCGAGTTGGGATCCCTGATCTTTGACGGCCACGAGTTCATTGAGATCCCCGCTTATGGCATTGACCTGCTCGACTCTACCGGCGCCGGAGATACGTACATGGCCGGGTTTACGTTTGAGTATCTCAAGACCGGAGGGGACCTTCGGCGGGCAGGCTACTACGCCTCCTGTACTTCATCCGTGATGATCGAAAACACGGGGCCGGATTTCTCCATGACCGAGGACATGATCCGCGAGC
>JAGLXI010000285.1 GCA_023132995.1 Candidatus Zixiibacteriota bacterium
AGATGATCATCAGTGAGACGCAAATAGACACGGACACGGAAAGCGAAACGATCAACCAGGAAGACATCGATCTCATCACGGATCATGTTATCGAAATATCTTTCATCTACGACATTGTCAGCCATCTGCCTCTCGGCACGAGTGTTAAGATTCTGCTGGGTGGCGATTCTGCTACTTTGTTCGCGGAGCCGGAACTGTCCATCGGCCCTCTCGTCATCGGCGCTGCCCCCACGGATTCCATCACGGGGCTGGTAAGCGATACGACGTCGACCGGTCAGCAGGAACTCGTCCTGACCAACGAGGATATCCGGATTCTTGAGAACGACACGCTGTTCATCGGCCAGAACCTGATCCTGCTGGGATCGGACGGCCAGAGGGTCAAACTCACAGCCAACGATTACCTGACGATCACGGGCCGCTTCGAAGTGGAATACCACTTTGACGGCGAGCTATAAGGAGGCGGTCATGAGAAGTTTCCCGTCACACAGAACGAACTCTGCCGACCGCCGGCCGCGGCGAACCGACACCATCGCCAAGACCCTCCCGTCCTGCCTTGTCGCGGTCGCTGTTCTGACTACCGGTCTTGCAGCACCATCAGCGACCGGCAGCAGCCAGTCATCGGCCAGATACGTAGCCATGAGCGGCGCCTGCATCGGTCTTGCCTCGGGCGTTGACGCCGCCCGCTACAACCCGGCCAACTTAGGCCTTTCCGGGTACAACAGGCCCGGTCTCGAACTGGTTGGAGTCGGGGTTGCCATAACCAACAACAGCCTGTCACTGAACGATTACAACAGCTACACCGGCGCCGTCCTGACGGAATCTGACAAGGATGAGATCATGGGCAAAATCCCCAGCGAAGGCCTCAAGCTGGTTGCCGACGTCGAGGCGTCCGCTCTGTCTCTCTCGTTAGGTTCGGTCGTGCTGTCCACGCGTGGCGTGGGTGTGGCTGAGTTCAATCTCAACAGGGACCTCCTCGACCTTGTTCTCAATGGCAATACCTTCGGCCAGGAGATATCGATCACCGGCTCGTACTCGGAAGCGGTGGCCTACGTCCAGACCGGGTTGTCCTACGGCCAACCCATCTACTCGCTGGGCAGCCGCCAGCTTTCGGTGGGAGCAACGATCAAGTATCTGCGGGGCTTCGGTACGGAGTCGATCACTGAACTGGACGGCGGTGTCACCACCCTCGAAACGGGCTTCACCGGCGCCGGTCACATGATCGCCCGCACCGCCACCGGCGGCTCAGGCTGGGGCCTCGATGTCGGCGCCGCCCTCAGACTGGACGACGATTACACGGTCGGACTGGCTGTCCGGAACGTCCTCAGTTCCATCAACTGGACTCAGAGCCCCGAAGAACACGGTTACCAGTTCAGCTTCGACACCATGACCGTGGACAACATGGGTGATGACTATATCGTCTCCGACGACTACACTCGGGAGATCCCCGCTTTTTCGACCAACCTTCCTTCGGTGATGACAATCGGCATAGCCAATACCTCCGGCTCTCTTCTCTGGGCGGTGGACTGGGAACAGGGGTTCCGACGCGCAGCCGGAGCCTCGTCAAAACCACGGCTGGTGGCCGGCATAGAATGGTGGCCAATCAAGCTGGTTCCCCTGCGCACGGGCTTTGCAACCGGCGGCAGCAAGAGAACCGGGTTTTCTTTCGGATCGGGCATCTACCTGTCCGGCTTCCATCTTGATTTCGCCGCCGTGACCGGTTCGTCTCTCAGCCCCGGTTCCACCAGGGGTGTGAACTTCGCAGTCTCAACCGGGCTGAATTTCTAAGAAAGGGGTGACGGGATGAAACTGACGACTACCATAATCGGATCAGCTATTGCTCTTGCCGTTTTCGGCATGCTGGTTGGTATCCCCGCTGCGTCCGTTGACGCTGCCCCTCCTCATCCGGGGCTAGTACAACGAGTGGTGGCGGGAGAAACGACAGCGCCCTATTTCATGTGTAACCTTGACGCCATGCGGGCCAAGGGTATTGGCGTGCCGGCTGCTAACATTGTGTCCCAGGAAATATCGCCGGGACGCCTCCCACATAGATCGCCCGGCTTCACCGGCCCCTTCAAGATCCTTGCTATCCTGGTGGAGTTCTCGGACAACAGCAGCATCGTGGCACCTGCGTTCTACGACAGCCTCATCTTCGGAACCGAGGGGAACACTATCAAGGACTACTACAGTGACATTTCTTTCGGGCAGATAGACCTGGTCTCCGTAAACCTCCCTTCCACTACCGGCTGGCGCACCGCCCCACAAACCTACGCCTACTACGTCAACAACAACAACGGCACCGGTAGCTACCCGAACAATACGCAGAAACTGGTCGAAGACCTCGTCGACCAGGTCGATCCCCTGGTGGATTTCACGGAATATGACAACGACGGGAACGGCTCGGTGGACATTCTGCTGGTCGTTCACGCCGGCACGGGCGCTGAGTACAGCGGCGGCAATGACGACATATGGTCGCACAAGTGGAGCATCAGCCCCAGATACAAAGACGGCGTCTACATCTCCGCTTTTACGGTCCAACCAGAGTACTGGGCTTCGCCGGGAGATATGACGATAGGTATCTACTCTCACGAACTGGGACATGGGTTCGGTCTTCCCGATCTCTATGATACCGATTACTCTTCCACGGGAATCGGGAAGTGGGGTATAATGTCCTATGGGAGCTGGCTGGGACCAAGAGGCCTGGGCGGGAGCCCTGCGCACTTCTGTGCCTGGAGCAAGATCCAGATGGGCATCCTCACGCCGGTCAACATCTCGGCCAACACCTACTCACAGGCCATCGCCAATGCTGAGGATAACCCCGCGGCGTACCGGCTCTGGAACGCCGGGGCCACCAGTGATGAGTACTTCCTGGTCGAGAACCGTCAGAAGATAGGGTATGACAGTTATCTGCCAAGCTCCGGGCTGTTGATCTGGCACATAGACGACGCCAAGGACGGCAACGATGCAGAATGGTACCCAGGGTTGTCGGCGGCTCAGCACTACGAGGTGGCCTTGGAACAAGCCGACGGCCTCTATGAGATGGAAAAGGATATCGACAATGGCGACACCGGGGATCCCTACCCCGGGTCTTACGGGAGGACTTCATTTAATGCGGTGTCAACACCAAATTCCGACTCCTATTCGGGCGCAACGTCATTTGTAAGCGTGGAGAACATCTCGGCCTCAGCAAGCACTATGTATGCGGACCTGATGGTTGGATTCTCTGCCGAAGCCGACAGCGGCGATGACAGCGAGGGTCCGAGCCTCCCGGTAACGACTGAACTTGCGCAGAATTACCCCAACCCGTTCAACCCGACCACGACTATCACATTCTCCACAACCGACGCGGACCGCGCAACTATCGAAGTCTTCAACACCTTAGGAGAAAGAGTCGCCACGGTATTCGACCGCTTCGTATCGCCGGGGATAACGGCTACGACCTGGGATGGCACCAGCGACCGGGGATGCCAGGTGGCGTCCGGAGTATATTTCTACAGACTGAAGGTGGGAGAATCCGAGCAATCACGCAAGATGGTCCTGATTCGCTGATATATTGTGATACAGTTAGCCACGAGAAACCCGTCGTGATCAGCCCTCTTAATTAGGACCAGTTGCAAGTTAGCGACTCCGCCTTTGTTTTATCAAAGTATTTAGTTTCCTGTTCACCTGGTGTTTGCCGACCGCGATCGCACTGGGGACGGCCCCGAGCTGAAGCGGTAACCATTAGACCGCCATTTGGTACAGTCTTTCTCCGTGGAAGGTGTTTTAATAATTTCAGAGTTGACGTAGCATTTGATTTTAGCTATTCATTACTAAACAGGACTGGGGCAAGTAGATATACAATAGTACTTTGTCTCGTCCAATATGCAATGCGATTACAACGAAGATAAACAATTGATTGAACGGAGAGGTGTAGAATGCGGATTAACAACATTACCCGTGTCGTGACAGCGTTGGTGATAATTGTCACCTTCGGTATCGGTGGCTCAGCTCTGGCTGACAGCTACTTCAAACAGGCAACACATGTCGATGCTTTCGAGATGATGGGGCAGAAATCACCTGAGAAAAACGATACTTCATTCGTCTGGCTGACAGAAGGCAAATCCTGCAGTCAGACCGGAAGTGAGTCAACGGTCATCTTCGACTCCAAGAAGGATCTGATGTACATGGTGGATCATGAGAAAAAGGAATACTCGGTGATCTCGATGGACCTGTTCGGCGGCGGAAGCAAGGAAGATGCATCCAAGGACGACGAGGCGGCGAAGATGATGCAGGCTATGGGCGGTTCCGTGGAAATCACGGTTACGCCGACTGATGAGACCAGCAAGATCGGTGATTGGAATGCCACGAAATACAACGTCGACATGAAGATAATGATGATGGCCTCCAAGCAGGAATTGTGGGCTACCGAGGATATCAAGATAGACTACGCTATGTTTAACGCTGTGAGTAATGGGATGATGGCCCAACTGCCCGGTTTTGAGAAGATCGTTGAAGAGATGAAGCAGATCAAAGGAATGCCGGTCAAAACTGTGACCCGCACCTCGGCCATGGGCGGAGAAATGGTTACCACGACGGAACTGCTCGAGTATACCGAAAAAGACGCCCCCGATGGTGTGTTCGATATCCCGGAAGGATACAAGAAAGTAAAAGCCGGAATGGGCATGGGGGGCAAATAGCCACTTCTTCTCTCGGGGAATGAGGCTCGGTGTGGGCCGAACGTCCGGGTCTATTGAAAAAGTCACTATAGATAGTTGCGGTAGGTGGCCCACCGTTTACGGTGGAATTTATTAGCCCCACCATGAATGGTGGGCCACCCGCCGTGCACGCTGAAGTCAACCATGCGAACTTGCAGGACAGCATCTGATCTACACTCTGACATTTTGAAGCAGCAGTCGCTTATTTGGGTAACAATCAAATAACACCAGGCAGACACGGAGGTTAGTATGTTCAAGTCTCAGGTCCTTGGAGTAGCAGGCGCCCTCATCCTGCTACTGGCGCTCAATGTTTCGGCACTGGCCGATGTCACAGACGACCTGACCTACCAGGGCAACAAGGCGCGCATCACGGTCGGCAAGATCAAACCGAAAGCGAGCAAGTGCAGCGGTGACATGGCAGCCGCTATCGGGGAGATGTTGTCAACGTCGCTTACCAACACCGGCAATTTCATCGTGCTGGCCAGTCAGGAAGAAGTCGCGGAGTTGGCCGAGGAGATCGATTTCGCTCAATCAGGTTACGTTGAAGACGGCAAAGGTCCTGAGAAAGGATTGATGGAAGGGGCAGATTTGTTGATCACCGGGTCCGTGACGGCATTCGAACCGGATGCCGGCGGTAAGGGGGGGGTCCTCGGCGGCTTCAAGAAAAAGGCCCTGGGCGGCATTGGAGCCAGCTCCAAAGAAGCCAAGATAATTATGGATATCAAATTAATCGATATTCGTACTCGCCGCATTCTGAAAGCCAAGGAAATCGAAGCTAAATCCAAGAAGTGGAAAGTCGGAATGGCCGGTGGCAGTTCCGTTGGCGATGTTGTGCTGGGCGGCGCGCTGGGTATGTATTCGAACGAACCGATGGAAAAAGCTATCCGCACCTCTCTTGCCAAAACGATCGAGATGGTATCAAAGGAAGTACCCAAAGAGTACTATCGCTACCAGGGCGGCGGACAGTACACTCAGGAGTACGGCGGCGGACAACAGGGTGGCGCTGCCGAACAGACTGGCGGTACGGCAACTTCTCAGGCATCAGCGACAACAGGTGCGTCCTCTACACCGGCATCGACCGGTCCGGTAGCTGAAGACATGAAGCTGTACGCCAAATATGATTTCGTACCCGGCAACAAAGTGATCTATTTTGACGATCTTGCGGGTGAAGAAGACGGTGAGTTTCCTTACCGCTGGAATCTTGAAAAAGGGGTCTTTGAGATTGTCCGGTACGGCGGAGATTTTTGGATTATGTGCAGCAACAACGGTTCGATACGACCCAAGATGCCCGATGCTCCACTTCCGCAAATGTATACCGTAGAAATAGACTTCTACAGCTTCGGCGCGAAGCTGGCATCCCAAAAATATGCTATCTACTGGGTGAACGCCAAAGGTAAAACTATCGGTGAGTTCTCAGTTCATGGCTATGGTGCTACTTATCTTGGTCTCAACGGAAAGCGTATGGCCGACAAGACAGTCCCGGACGGGTTCCCCAAGGGGGTAAACGCCATGCGTATTATGGCTACCTCACGCTCGATGAAGTGTTATATCAATAGTGAAAAAGTAGCCAATGTTCCGAAGGTGGATGGTTTCAACCCGGTCGGGTTCCTGGTGCGCCTGGTGGGATCGGTTTATCCGGACAGGCCCTCGCTGGTTCGCAATTTCCGCTTTGCCGAGGGCGGTCAGAGTATGCGCAAGCAGCTTGACGAAACAGGCAAGATTGTCACGCATGGCATTCTGTTTGACCCAGACGCGTACAAGATCAAGGGTGAGTCGTTCAAAACGCTCAAAGATATCGGTAATCTTCTTCAGGAAGACCCGAATCTGAGATTGTCGATTGAGGGTCACACGGATTCCGACGGTTCCGACGATCATAACATGACATTGTCACGGAACCGGGCGGCATCGGTGAGTACCTATCTCTCTTCAAAGTATGGCATCAGTGCTGATCGTCTGGAGTCAAAAGGCTGGGGAGAAACCAAGCCGATTGATACGAATGACAGTACCGAAGGCAAAGCCAACAATCGCCGGGTGGAGTTAGTGAAACTGTAGATCACTTTGCATCGAATAACAGTCGTTGAAAATAGCTGAGAGTGCTGCCGTCACATAGATGGCAGCATTCTCAAAAGATACAATAACAGCGCACTATGGAGCTGACCCATAAACAAAGGAGTGTAATAGTGAAAAACCACATCTCAATCCGTTCATTGCTGGGAGTCATGATCGCATTGGTCATGAGTGTCAGTTGCTCTAAGGTTTCGACTGCAGGATTTTCGGCTGATGTCACTGAAAGACAGGGAGACAACACCGAATCCGGGAAAATTTACGTCAAGGGCTCCAGTTATTGCCTGGAGAAAGTTGTGAGTGAAGAGCAGGGATTCGTCATTGTGGATACCGAGGCCCAAAAGACTGTTGTCATTAATATGGCCACAAGGGAATATCGTGAGTCGGCCATTGATGATATAATGAGCATTATGAATAATCCTATTCAGGGCTATCTGTACACCGCGACGATGGGCGAAGTGAAGACCGCCGGTGTGGAGACCATTAATGGCTATGAATGCGATAAATCGACAATCATTATGGGGGACACTGATGTTATGTCACAGTGGGTAGCCAAAAGTCTGGATTTCCCGATCAGGATTGTCGGTCACAGCTCACCGGAAAGAGTCTTTGAACTCACCAATATTGTCGAAGGTTCCGTTGACGATTCCAAGTTTGAGATACCCGAAGGATTCACCAAGTGGATTGATCCGGCAACCCTTCCCGTTGAACCTCCCGCATGGGCTGAAGGTATCCCGACCGCACCTGTGATGATACCGCCGTTTCAACATGACATGTCAGCCGGTGATATCATTCGCATCAAGGTGGAACCCGGAAAATCCCTTGTACTAAAAGGAGTCAGTAAAACCGATACTAAAGCAACAGCCAGAGTAATACCGTTCAAAGATGGCAGACCACTGAAAGAGGATACGTGGTACAATAGCTTCCCGCAGGAAGGCACCATCTGTGTCAGGGCACATGAGACAACAGTCGAGACCGATGAGTTTATCGTGTATGTGTACGAGGGAGATATCGCGTTAACGACCAAGTGGCAGGAGATGCTTGAGAAGACGGTTGCTGAAGGGGAGGAAATACGGCTGCCACTGACGATCTGGGAGAAAATCGAAACTCGCCTGGTGAACCTGAGCGATGGCGAATCAGAGGCCATTTTCAGCTACTTCGAAGAAGGAACAGAACTGAGCGAAGGGATCATAAGTCCGCCTAAGTGGCGAACTGTAATCCTGAAAGAAAAGAGTGAAGTCCATTACGGGTCAAGATCGTATTATGGCGATGAAATAGTGTTCTCTGTCAAAAAGGGCAAGATGCTCATCAAGTTGGGACAGTTTGATCCGTTCGAGTTTTAACTGCGCAGAAAGACCTTTGCACGGGCTGCGGCGGATTTGAACCACCTGAACTCACACCTGTGGAGTAGCCTCTATTTGTCCGACCGTCAGGTCAAGAACAGATAGAACTTGTAAAAGAAAAGAGTTGCTACGATCAGCGTACCTATTGTACGTAGCATCCGGTAGAAATGAGCGTAGCCATTTCGTCGAATATAACGCCTTTCCCGCTTAAGAAACGTATCACGAGTTGACCGGCAGGCGCGGTGGCCGGAACCTGGTCGTCGGGCCTGACTTTGTTGATTCCTGTTCTCCAGTCCGGCGTTTCAGCCAATCCCCAGTCCAGTGTTGGATGTTGGTAGAGAATTCCTGCCGTATCGCCGATATATTGAGCATGGGGATTCCGATCTCTACAAATTATTGGGGTCAAAAGGAGGTCAAACCATGTATGGATGGTTAAAGATTTCTTCCCGGGCAGGACTGCTCGTTCTATTGGTATGGTGTTTCTCTGGTGGGAGCCCTTTGAATTGCACTGCCTACGGCATTTCGCGACAAATTCTGGATGAAGGTGGAACCAACTGGATTGCCACAAGCAACTACAGACTCTGTTCATCTTTAGGTCAGCCTGTCATTGGAGCTCAAAATGGAGAAACCAAAAAAGTATCTGCCGGTTTCTGGAACACGCAGGTAATTGTGAACCTCAGCCTTGACGTGGAGGAGCAGGAAGATCTCAACCCACTTCCCAGCGAGTTATGCCTGCACCAGAACTATCCCAATCCGTTCAACAGCACTACTATCATCGACTATGCTCTACCTAAAGCCTCTGACGTGAGAATCATGATTCATAATATCCTGGGCCAGAAGGTGAGGGGTCTTTTGAATCAACGACAAACAGCAGGATATAAGACGATCCTCTGGGACGGCAGAAATGACAATGGTACCGAAGTCAGTTCCGGAGTGTACTTTTATCGGATCGAAGCTGGAAACCTGGTGAAATGCAAGAAGATGGTTCTTCTGAAGTGAGGTCGGCTCGAAGGTCGGGTCTCAAGGTCCGGTGCTATGAACTGAACCGTTCATAGCAGCTGCGAAAGCCGGCTTTCCCGGATTACGTTGGGGGATCAAGCGTCAGCTTTATCAGGGGTCCTGCTGAAGACAGGACTCACCAGAATAATAAGACTTTTGGCTTATAAACATAGTTGGAGGAATAGATGAGAAAGCTCATGTCCTTATTGGCGCTGGGGGCACTTATTGTCCCGCTTTTGGTTCTTCCCGTTTCTTCTGTCTACCCGGCAATACCTCATGTGATCAACTACCAGGGGATGCTGACTGACGACGCCGGTTATCTTTTGACCGGGTTTTATGATCTTACCTTCGGGATTTATGATGATTCCACAGCCGGGAATCTCAAATGGAGTGAGACTCAAAACG
>JAGLXI010000286.1 GCA_023132995.1 Candidatus Zixiibacteriota bacterium
GAGACAATCCGGGTAGTACCGATATCGACAACAGCCTTCATATTCTCAGCGGCCATATCAGGTTTTGCCCCCGGTACATATTACCATGCTGTTGAAACGCAGGTCGACTATCGAGACCCCTCGCAGATCCGGCCCGAAGCTGGTGACGAACTCCACGAAGCGATCCATGTCTGCCGGGAAGGTTTCGGCGCGCACCTGCAAGTGGTAGGGCAGACCGGAGACGGTAACTTCGAGATAACCGTCGTAGCCGAAATCGATCTCGTCTATCAGCCGATAGAGATCGCGGTGCTTATCGCGCAGCGTGCCCAGTTGACGCACCATCAGTTCCACGCGCCCATCCTTACATTGCGCGAACATCTCACCGGTTCTGGCGCGTGTGAACACCGGATGCTCCCAGTTATCCAGGGGGAAATGCAGCGGCACCAGTCTTGCCCTGGAATCGAGTCCCCGCAACCTTCCAGTCGATTCCTCCAGGACAAAGCAGGCCGGCGTGAAACGGTTGGTGCGAACCTCCAGCGTATGGAGTGTCGAGTACGACAGATCCACACGGAACACGTCGGGCTTCCGCAGGAGAAGACCGGCGAGACTGTCAAGTGGCTGGTCAAGATGGCTTTCCGGCTGGAGCATCGTGAAGCGCTCCTGCCAGTCGTCCAGCGGCTGTCCGTCAAGGGACACCTGTTCCAGGCGACAGGCATCCGTGAAATCCGCAGCGACCGCCAGGGTCAACCCCAAAACGGCAACGGCAGCAAGGATCAGCATTGTTTTTCTCGAGAGCAGTCTCACCGGGATCTCAGTGCCTCCAGCAGGTCGTTCCTTATAAGCGTGATCGAACCGGCTCCCATGATAAGAAGCAGATCGCCGGATCGGATTTCTTCAATGACGGCCCGGGCCGCTGTGCGCCGAGGGCCGATGCAGACAAACTCTCCCGCTCCCATCCTCCGGGCCTCGTCGGCTATTAACTGTGACGTCACTCCTTCGATGGGCTTCTCGCGGGCGGGATAGATATCCGCCAACAGGACCCGGTCGGCTGCGCTGAGCGCCTCGGCGAACCGGGGTGCGAGGTCCCGTGTCCGGCTATAGAGGTGCGGCTGGAAGACGACCACAAGACGCCGGTCGTATATTTCCTTTGCCGTTGCAATAGTAGCCTTGATCTCCGTAGGGTGGTGAGCGTAGTCATCTATTACCAGGATGTCATCGACTTCCCCGACAATTTCGAACCTGCGCTCGACACCGGTGAAACCCAGCAGTCCGTCGGCAATTGTCGGAAAAGGCACCTCCAATTCGTGGCAGGTGGCAATTGCTGCCATAGCGTTGGCGACGTTGTGCCGCCCGGGAACGCGCAGGACGACCTTACCCAAAAGGTCGCCGTGATGATGAACGGCGAAGGTCGTCCGTCCCGACTCGGTGGTAATTCCTGCCGCTCGATAATCGGCCTCCGGATCGAATCCGAAAGTGACATAGGGTCGACTAATTCTCGGCCGCAGTCGGGCAAGGTTATCATCATCGGCCGAAATGACCACCAGACCGTAGAACGGAACGCGATTCATATATGAGAGAAAGGAATCTCTCAGATCATCCATGCCGTCGTAGCACTCGAGGTGGTCGCCCTCGAGATTGGTGACCACGGCCACCGACGGAAACATGGACAGGAAGGATCGGTCGTACTCATCGGCCTCGGCGACCAGGTAGTCGCCCCCTCCCAGTGCAGCGCCGGTGCCCAAACCTGCCACTACGCCGCCGACGATGATCGTGGGCTCATATCCGGCCTGCTGCAGAACCCGGCCGATCATGGAGGTCGTGGTGGTTTTGCCGTGGGTTCCGGACACTCCCACGGAGAACTTCAGACGCATCAACTCACCGAGCATTTCCGCCCGCTTGATTACCGGCACACCCAGTCGGCGGGCCTCGACTACTTCCGGGTTGTCCTCGCCGACGGCCGACGATATCACTACCACGTCGGCATCCTGCAGGTTGGCGGCGCGATGCTCATGATGGACCGCTATCCCCAGCGACGCCAGGTAGTCGGTAACCTGACCGGGGGTCGTGTCCGATCCTTGAATCTGATAGCCTAAGTTGTGCAGTATCTCGGCGATACCGGACATCCCGGCGCCCCCGATGCCGACGAAGAACAGTCTTTTGAATCTTCCAAACATTATCCTGCGACGCCCGAAACCGGCCACCTTCTTTTTCGCCACAACCGTGGTGGTCAAGTCCGGTCTCCGCCTTTCCTCGATTCTTCGATCAGTGCGATGATATCCTCGGCTATCACGTCCACCGCCGGTCTCCTGGCCGAGGTCATCTTCGCCACCGCCTGTTTCATTTGTTCGAAGCGATCCGACTCCATCAGCGCGATCGCTTCCTCTATCAGATCAGCCTGGTTGAGATCGTTCTCGTCGATCATAATGGCCGCGCCCTGTTCGACGAACGCCTCCGCGTTCCTGCGCTGGTGATCCCCTGCTGCATACGGATAGGGGACAAGCATTGCGGGGATACCACACGCGGTCAGCTCCGCCAGTGTCAGGGCACCGGCGCGCGCCACGGCAAGATCAGCCACGGCATAAACCAGGTCCATTCTTTCTGAAAAGGGGAAAAGGGAGCAATCCGAAACCTTGTTGCCCGCCGATGCAGTCACGTCCTTGTAATCCCTTTTCCCCGTTTGCCACAATATTTGATACTTGTCGGAGATATTTTTCTTCTTCAGGTTTCCCAGCACCGCCCGGTTGATGGCGCGCGCACCCTGGCTTCCTCCCAGCACGAGGATCGTCTTCCGTCCGGGGTCGAGTCCGAATACCGACAGTCCCTCCGACCGCTCACCGCCGGTAACTGATCGCCTAACCGGGTTGCCGGTTACAATCACTTTTGCCTGCGTCTTCAGGTGGCTGCGGGCCTGCTCGAAGCCTAAGTAGATTCTCTTCGCACGACCGGCTGTCTGGCGGGTGGTGATTCCCGGGAAGGAGTTCTGTTCCTGAATGACAGTGGGGATATTCTTAACCGCAGCTATCTTCAGAACCGGCCAGGAGACATACCCGCCGGTGCCTACGACAACATCCGGCGCAAAACGGCGAAGCAACCTTGCTGTCATAAAGACGGCACCCACGATCAAAAACGGCAGCAACAGGTTTCTCACCGAGAGAGAACGCGCCAGACCACGGATATTCAACAGGTGCAGCGGGTAACCGAGTTTGTCGCGCATCCGGTATTCGAGCCCGTGCCGGGTGCCCACGAAGATAATCTCAACCGGCATCCGGTCGATAAGAAGCTCCCTGATCCGGTCGGCGATGGCGATAGCGGGGTAAAGATGCCCACCGGTGCCGCCGCCGGCAAAAACCAGCTTGACGCCGGGTGTCGTCATGATGACACCGTCCTGCGCGAAAGATTCAGGAGCACGCCGACCGCCGCACTCGACATCAGCAGCGACGAACCTCCGTATGAAATGAACGGCAACGGTAAGCCGGTCACCGGCAGGAGGGAGGTAACCACACTGACATTCACGGCAATGTTGATGAATAGTGAGAGCGTAACGCCCGCCGCCAACAGGTATCCAAAGCGATCCGGCTGGGCGTATGCGATTTTCAATCCGCGTTTCAGTATGTAAAACAGGAGGCCAAGGATAACCAGAAGCCCGAACAGGCCTACTTCCTCGCCGGTAGCGGCAAAAATGAAATCGGTATGCGGATAGGGCAGGAAGAACAGCTTCTGGTGTCCCTCGCCCAGGCCGGTGCCCAAAAAGCCGCCCGCGCCCAACGTCAGGGCTGCCTGTTTTGCCTGGTAGCTTCCCTGCAGCGGGTCGGCCACGGCTGCGAGGTAATCTAAGATGCGGTCTTTCTTGTACCCCAGCACAAATACTACCGCCGATGCAGCAGCGGCCGGCGGGAGAAAGGCTGTCACGAGATGTTTCATGCGTGCCCCGGCCAGAAAGAAGATGCCGAGCACGGTGGCGAAGATCACGATGGTGCTGCCCAGGTCTGGCTCAGCCAGGATCAACAGCAATCCGACTCCGACAAGCGGCGTATACGGAATCAGCAGTTGCCGCAGGTCGGCAATGTCACGCTTTCGGTTGGACAGCGAGAAGGCAAGGTATATCACCACGACAAACTTGAAGACCTCTGACGGCTGGAACGTGAGCGGTCCCAGCATGAGCCAGCGATGGGCGTCGTTGCGCGCCGGCATGAGGAAAACCAGCGCCAGCGCCACCAGGGTCAGCAGCAGCGCGGGAACGGAGTAGACGGCCACGCGCTTCAGATCGAGCCTGGAAATAACGACTACCAACAGCACCGAAAGAAGCGCCCACAGAAACTGTTGCTTGAAGAAATACAAATGGGAATCGAACCGGTTCTCGGCGATGATTGACGACGTGGAGTAGATCATTACCAGCCCCACTACCAGAGTAGCCAGGTAGACGTACAGGAGTCGCTCGTCGATCCTTTTGTCAGTCCGCGATCGTTTCATTTTCCTTGCGGCGATCTTTCAACTCAGCCACGGCTGCCTTGAAGGCCGCACCGCGGTGTTCATAGTCATCGAACATGTCAAAGCTGGCGCAGGCCGGCGAAAGAAGCACCGTCTCTCCCGATCCGGCCAACTCGAAACTTTTCGTCACAGCTTCCTCTAAGGACTCGGCGAAGACGGTAGGAAAGTCCCTGCCCAGAACATCAAACATTTTCTCGCGGGCCTCACCGATCAGGATAAGCCCCTTGATGCGACCGCGACCATGCTCTAATAGCGGCAGGTAGGAACCTCCCTTGTCCCGCCCCCCGGCGATCAGGAAGATGGGGGTACTGATGGAGCGCAGGGCGCAGCACACCGAGTCAACATTGGTGGCCTTGGAGTCGTTGACAAAGTCGACGCCCCCCACCCGGGCGACCCTTTCCAGTCGGTGCTCTACCCCCGGAAAAGCCCGTAGCGCTTTCTCAAGAACGTCCGCCCTGATGCCAAACAGCATGGCGGCGCCGACAGCGGCAGCAGCATTCTGAAGATTGTGAGGACCGGGGATCGCGATCTCGCCGGCATTGATGATCCGGGTTTCCTGGCCGTCTTGAACGCCGTACAGGATACCGTCTCTGACAAAAGCGCCGGAATCAGTGACGCCCTTCGTAGTGAAATAGACCCTGGACGCGGCAGAGACGATCTTGTCGGCAGCTATTTCGGGATCATCGAGGTTCAATACTAAGAAATCATCCGCCGTCTGGTTCTCGGTAATGCGATACTTGAGCTTTTTGTAAGTCTCAAACGTCCCGTGACGATCCAGATGATCGGGCGACAGGTTCAGAATCATTGCCACGTGCGGTTTGAAATCGGCAATGCGCTCCAACTGGAAGGTCGACACTTCCACTACTGCGACGCCGTCGTCTTCGATCTTGTCCGCCACCTGTGAGAAAGGAAGCCCGATATTGCCACACACCGAGGCGTCGAAACCGGCCGTGGAGAATATCTCTCCCAGCAGCGTCGTGGTGGTGGTCTTGCCGTTGGACCCGGTTACGCCGATGATCCTTCCCCGACACACCCAGGAAGCGAACTCAAGCTCGGAAAACAGAGGAATCCCTTTGTCGGCAGCCCTCTTGAGTATATCTGCGTCGGGCGGCACGCCGGGGGAAACGACAATGTAGTCAGCGCCCAGCAAACGTCCGGAGTGGCCGCCGGTTTCAAAGGGTATGTCCCGACGCTTGAGCTGGTCAGTTTGTGCGGTCAGGTTGTCGGCCGCTTTTGAGTCGGACACAAACGGCTCCCCTCCGTAGCGGCGGGCAAGCATCGCGGCGGCCAGACCGGAACGAGCCATTCCGACGACACCGATCTTTCTTCCTTTTATTTTCTCCTCGACCGTCATCTTACCTTCAGTGTAGCTAAAGTCAGCAGGGCGCACAGAGCCCCTAATATCCAGAAACGCACGACTATTTTCGATTCGGCCCATCCACACAGTTCAAAGTGATGATGAAGCGGCGCCATCCTGAACACGCGTTTACCTCCCCGGAACTTGTAGGACAGCACCTGGATGATTACCGAAAGAGCCACCATGACGAACACCCCCCCGACTATCACCAGAAGCAGTTCCTTGCGCAGCATGATGGCGATAGCTCCCAGCGCTCCTCCCAGGGCGAGCGAGCCGGTATCGCCCATGAATACCTCGGCCGGGTGCGAATTGAACCACAGGAAGCCGAGCGCCGAGCCTACGGCGGCCCCGCAGAATATGGCCAGCTCACCAGTGCCCGGCAGGTACTCCATCTGAAGGTAGCTGGAGAAGTCAATGCGGCCGGAGAGATATGCAAAGCTGGCAAAAACCAGAAAGCTCAGGCCACACAGTCCGATGGCCAGTCCGTCAAGACCGTCGGAAAGGTTCACCGCGTTGCTGGCGCCGGTCAGGACGATAACTACAAACGGGATATAGAGCACGCCCAATTTCAGAACCCAGTTCTTGAAGAAAGGTATATCGGTGGTGCCGTCATAATGCCCGTCGGGAGCCAGGTACAAAAGACAGAGGGCGAATCCCACTCCCAGCACAATCTGCCCGATCATCTTCTTGCGAGCCACCAGGCCCCGCGGTTGTGACTTGAGCGCCTTGAGATAGTCGTCCATAAAACCCAACGCTCCCAGCCAGGCGGTGACCAGAAGAACCATGACAGTATAGAAGTTGGTCAGGTCAGCCCACAGAAGGGTGGGTATGATTATTCCCGCCAGGATTATCAATCCTCCCATGGTCGGAGTGCCTTCTTTCTTCTTGTGACTGGATGGTCCATCGTCCCTGATTCTCTCCGCCACCTGGTATTTTCGCAGAAGTCTTATGAACAGCGGTCCCAACACAAGGCAGATCAGAATGGCGGTGACTGTCGCGCCCGCAGCGCGGAATGTGATATACCTGAAGATATTCAACCCCGACACGTACTCTGTCAATGGAACCAGGAGATGGTACAGCATCAGGCATCCTCTCCCGCCGGCATGGCATCAATAACTGCCTCCAGCCCGACTCCGCGTGACGCCTTGACAAAAACAAGGTCGCCGTCCTCTACACAGCCGGATATGGCGCGGGCACACGACTCAGCGTCAGCGAAATGCAGGAACTTGCCCTGTGGCTTACCCCGGCGCGTTGCCTCTTCCATCACGTGCTTGGAGAGAGGGCCAACCAAGACGGCCAGGTCGAACTCGCGCTCGGCCAGTTGCCGCCCAAGCTCACGGTGATAGTAAGCAGCCTGATCGCCCAGTTCCAGCATGTCGCCGAGGATAAGAACGCGCCGGCCACCACCAAGCCGGTCAAAGAAAGCATCGAGACCGGCCATGACTGATTCCGGATTGGCGTTGTAGCAATCGGCGAAGATAGTGATGCCATCCCGGCGCACCACTTGACCGCGCATCGGCGACGTCTCAAGCTGGATAGCCATCGTGTCGACTCCTTCGAGGCTGTAACCGAGGGTCTTAACCATAGCATAGGCGGCCAGAAGATTGCACACCTGATGCTTGCCCGGCAGGGTCAGTCGGAAGGAGACACCGTCGATCTTGACGATACTGGCGCCGTTCTCTTCGGGCTGAACTGACTGGGGCCTGAAGTCGGCCTCGCTATCCGTTGCGAAAGTGATGAAATCAGGGCGGCATTTGTGGGCTTCTCTCATCAGGAGCTTGTCGTCGGCATTGAGAATAACCGGTACGTCTGCAGCCGCGGCTTGAACCAACTCCAGCTTGGCCTTCGCTACGGCCTCGACTGATTCCAGGAATTGCAGGTGTGACGGCCCCACGTTGGTGATGGCGATCACGTCCGGCTCGACAAGAGAGGCCAGAAGCGGCATCTCACTCATGGTCGATATGCCCAATTCCAGCACGGCTATCTCCGTCTGCCGGGGTATGGCGAATACCGCCAGAGGGACACCATAGAGATTGTTGAGGTTTCCCGGCGAGCGAAAGCAGTTGACGTTCGCAGCCTCGAGCAGTCGGTATGTGAATTCTTTGGTGGTCGTCTTGCCGTTGGAACCTGTTATGGCGACAAAGCGAGCCGATAGCTGTTTGCGGTAGTCGCGCGCCAGAGTCAGCATGGCCTCGTGAGTATCCGGCACTGTCACAACGGCAACGTTGTCGGGGATGCCTTCCAGCCCGGGGTATTCCAAACGCGAGACAACCCCAGCGGCGCCGTTTTTGAGGGCCGCGTCAATGTAGCTGTGGCCGTCATCGTTGGGACCACGGATGGCGACAAACAACTGGCCCTTCCGGACTGTGCGGCTGTCAATCGACACCCCGGCGAATTTCCGCGCGGCATTGACGGTGCTCAAGAGTGTTCCGCCCGTCGCGACGGCTAATTGATCAAAACGCAAACTAATCAACGCTCCTCATCTTTCACCGGGCCGGAAAAGCCCAATTCGCCGAGAACCCTGCGGGCCTCCTGCTCATCGCTGAACGGGGTTCGCACAGCGCCGATCTCCTGGTATCCCTCGGCTCCCTTGCCTGCCAGAAGGACTGTATCGCCGCTTTCTGCTTTCTTGAGAATGGCGGCTATAGCCTCGCCGCGGTCAGCGATGATCTCGTAATTGTCACCTTTCAGACCGGGTCTGATATCGTCGATGATCGCCATCGCATCCTCCCTGCGTGGATTGTCCGACGTAACCACGGCGAAGTCGGCGGCTTTGGTGGCCGCTTCGCCCATCATGGGGCGTTTCCCCTTGTCGCGATCTCCGCCGCAACCGAAGAGGATCAGCAGCCTGCCCTCGGACATCTCCCGAGCTGCCTCGCACAGCCTCTCGATTGCGTCCGGCGTGTGCGCATAGTCGACATAGACTGCGAACGGCTGCCCCATATCGATGTAGTTGAACCGTCCGGGCACCGGCTGCCCGGCCTCAAGTCCCTTGACGATATTATCAAGATCAACTCCGCTGGCCAATCCGGCTGAGGCCGCCGCCAGGCCGTTCATCAGATTGAATTTCCCCGGCAACGGGAAGTTTACGGTGCGAGTCCCCATCGGCGTCACCAGGTCAAAGACCGTCTGCCCCGGCTCTATTTTGTAGTTAGCGCAGTAGACATCGGCCGAGGAATCACTGAGAGAATAACTGATGTACGACGAACTGAAATCACCGAAAAAGCGGCGGAATTCCGGGACATCAAGGTTTATCACGGCGTACGATAACGGACCTTCGAGCTTTTTCAGAAGCTTCCCTTTTGTGTCGAGATAGTTCTCCATTGTCTTGTGGAAGTCAAGATGATCGCGCGAGATGTTTGTGAAAACAACGACGCGGAAGTTGATATTATCGATTCGGTGCAGTTCGATAGCGTGCGAGGAGACTTCAATGACGGCGTTGACGCAGTTGTTCTTTTTCATCAGGAGTAGCAGCCGCTGCAGGTCAAGTGACTCCGGGGTCGTTCTCTCCGCCGGGAATGTCTCCCCACTGGTGTCATATGTGACGGATGAAACCAGCCCGGCCCTCTTGTTACGCGCTTCAAGAATGCGCTTGATCAGGTGGCAGGTGGTGGTCTTGCCGTTGGTGCCGGTGACGCCGCAGACTTTGATCTTCGTCCCGGGGAACCCGTAAAACCTTGCCGAAACATCAGCCAGCGCCTTTCGGACATTCGGCACCGTCACATGGTTATCAATCCCGTCACACTTGTCACGCTCGCCCATCACCGCCACGGCTCCCCTGGCTCCGGCGTCATCCACGAAATCGTAACCGTCCCGCTCAAAACCCGTGACCGCCACAAACAGGCCGTTTTTCTTTATCAGCCGCGAGTCATACTGCAGGTTCTCTATCTCGGTTTGCGGGTCACCGTCAAGCCTGGCCTGCTCAATCCCTTTGATCAAATCCCCGAGTTTGATAGCCGCCTCCTATGTTGCCCGGCACCTTAGCCGACACACTGATTTTTCCGATACCACCTGTCCCGGGCGGATTGACTGATGAACCACGCGCCCACGGCCCTCTATCTCAAAACGTGATCCCACGAAATCCAGGAATGCGGATGCCTCACGTACGGAAAGACCCTTCAGATCCGGCATCCTTGGTTGGGTTTCCTCCGGCTCGGCCACCGCCACCAATATCTCATCACCTTTCATGACCAGCCGGTCGGCGGCCGGGAATTGCCAGATAACCTGTCCCTCCTCCGCGTTACGCCGCAGTTTGATACCCTTTTTCATAGCCAGTAGGCGAGCCTTTTCCACGCGGCGTCCGAGAAAGTCCGGCACTTCGACCGTGTTCTCGAACTCGCCGCCACGTTCCACCAGCGTCCTTTCCGGTACGGCAATGAAATCGGGGTTCAAGACCATGTATCTCTCGGCAATTTTGCGGAAGGCCGGTCCCGCGGTCCATCCGCCATAGTGGATCGGGTGTGGTTCGGTTAGAACGACGATACCGGCCACCAGCGGCCGCTCGGACGGGAAGAACCCGGCGAAACTGGACATAAACTTGTTCTTGAAATAGCACCGGTTCTCCAGGTCCGGGATCTCAGCGGTGCCGGTCTTGCCCGCGATTTTCACAACCGGTGAATTGACGAGGGTAGCGGTACCCCTCTCAACGACACCCCGCAGCACGGCCCGAAGCGTATCGGCCGATGATTCCTTCGTGACACGCGCGATCAGTTCACGCTTCTGCCTCCCTGTGACATAGCCGTCGTCATCCACGCGGCCCAGAATAAGCTGCGGCCGCAGCAACTCACCGCCGTTGGCAATCGCGGCCATCGCGACCGCCATCTGCGCGGCGTTGACGGCAACCGAGTGACCCATTGCCAGCGCCGCCACGGTATAGTCGGACCACCGCTCCGGCGAAGCTAATCGGCCCCGTGCCTCGCCCGGCAGACCGATCCTGAGCTTGCGTCCCATTCCGAACCGGCGAGCCGTCTGATACAATTGTTCGCCCCCCAGCGGCAGGACCAGCTTGGCCACACCGATGTTGCTCGACAGTTCCATCACGTCCCGAAAACGCAGCCAGCCGAGCTTCTTGTCATCGTGCAGAGTCCTCCTACCGATACGCCACAGACCTTCCTCACAATAAACCGAGTCCGCGAAATCGACCAGCCCGGCGTCAAGCAACCCAGCCGCGGTGATGACCTTGAACACCGACCCCGGTTCAAACTGATCCGATACCGTACGAAGCTTGGTCGGTCTTTCCGGATTCCGTTCTTCGGGGTCGAAATGGGCCATGGCAAGGATGTCTCCGTTGTTGCAGTCGAGGAACACAGCCATCCCTAACTTGGCGTTGTGCTTGTGGACTGCCGCGCGAAGCTCCTCTTCGAGAATCTGCTGAAGGCGCCAGTCAGCCGTGAGAACGACCGAGCGGCCGGGAACCGGTTTGAGCAGCGCCTTTTCGTTGACCCGGAAGGTATTGCGCAGGCCGTCGCGTCGGACATCCGCCACCCCGTGTTTCCCCGCCAACGACGAGTCACGCGCCAGTTCCAGGCCCGACTGCCCGCAGTTGTCGATGTCGGTAAAACCGAGAATCTGTTTGCCGACCAGCCCGAATGGATAAGAACGCCTGTTTTCCTCCCGCAGGTACAGCCCGCGCGGAGCATCAGCCGCTATCGCCGCGGCCAGTTCATCGTCAAGGTCCCGTTTGATCCAGCGAAAACGATGGGGAGCAAGACCGAACCTGGCCCGCGCCGTCCCCGACTCAAGGCCGAGAAGCTTTTCCACGTAACGCTCTACCCGGCCCAACTCACTCTTGCTGGCCGGATAGGCATAAAGAGACGATCGCGCGATATTTTCGGCGACCACCAGGCCATTGCGATCATAGATGAGACCGCGGGCCGCGGGAATGACGACTTCACCGGCGGACTGCCCCTCAACGATCTCGCTGTAGCGGGAGTGATTGAACACCTGAAGATGCACCAGCCGCCCGGCTATAACGACCAAAAACAGCGCCACCACCACGAACAGGATGCCGAAGCGAATTCGTTGCTGACGGGTCAGTCTCATCGGGTCGCTCCGACGCCGGCGGAGTCAATCCTGATCGACGGTAACTCACCGGCTGCGGCACGAGTCTCGGAGATGACCGGCATGTGTTCGGTAACGCGTTCGATGGCCTGTAGCACCGCTGTCAGATCATCCAGCTCGCAGGCCTTTTCCTTCCTGACCAGACTGAAGAGGCGCTCCGCGGAAAGGGGCACCAGCCCCAAAGTATCGCGGGCATACGTTTCGACACGGCCGGCCAGCGAGAGAGCGGCAATTTCCGCGTTGAGACGGGTGGCGTCGTCGCCCAGGGCGGCTTTGTGTGTCTTGAGTTCCGACACTTCCCTGACCAGTTCGAGGACCCGGACCCGCTGCCAAATGTGGATGACGGAAGCCATAAGAAGGACCGTAATCAGAAGGGAAACCGGAAAGTAGCGATGCGAGCGCAACCGGACGAGAATCGACGAACGAATATCGAGCGTTTCCTTGAACTTTCGAACCGGCTTTCTCATTACCTGATTTTCTCCGCCACCCGAAGCCGGGCCGAGCGCGAACGCGGGTTGCTTTCCCGCTCAGCCGCGTCAGCCACCACTACTCGACGGGTGAGTATTTTCATCTGCGGGACACGACCACAGATACAGACGGGATAGCGAGGGGGACAGATACACCCCTTGGCCTCCCGCTGGAAGAATCGCTTGACAATGCGATCCTCGAGCGAGTGATACGAAATGACGACTAGTCGACCGCCCACTTTCAGCAGCGAGAGCGCCTCGGGAAGCACACCGGTCAACGCGTCGAGTTCACGGTTGACGGCAATTCGAAAAGCCTGGAATACGCGTGCGAGCGATTTCGTCTGGTGAGGGGGGGGGATAGTAGCGGTGACGATGCTGGCAAGGTCGAAGGTGGTGCGAATCATTTTCTCTTGTCTTTCCCTGACGATGGCCCTGGCCAGTCTCTTGGCCAGTTTCTCTTCACCGAACTCACGGATCGTCTCAGCCAGCTCTCCAACGTCCAGCGTGTTTACGAGGTCGGCTGCGCTCCGCGCGCCCGACTGCGGATCGTACCGCATGTCCAGCGGCCCGTCGTATCGAAACGAAAAGCCGCGCCCGGCATCGTCAAGCTGGACTGACGAAAGCCCCAAATCCAACAGGATGCCGTCAAATGCTTTGTCCTCCAATCGGCCTGCCACTGCGATCAGATCGCTATAGGAAGCTTGTACAATCTCTTTGAGCTGGGGACAATCGCTGAGGTTTGTTCTGGTTCGGGCTACGGCCTGCGGGTCCTTGTCTATGCCGTACAACCGTGCTGAGGGTTCCAAGGTCTCCGCTGTAACCCTGAGATGTCCACCCGAACCGGCCGTGAGGTCAATGTAGGCGCCGTCGGCAGCCGTTACCAGCAACTCGACGACCTTGACGGCCATTACCGGCCGATGCCCAAAATCACTCCCGCTCTGATCCGTGAGCGGTGAACAGTCTTTCCGCAACCTCCTCGTAACTGCCCGCGTACTGCTCCAGGTAATATTTGTAACGTTCCCTGTTCCAAATTTCTATCCATCGGTTTACACCTATTACCAAAAGTTCCCGGTCAAGCCCGGCCTCCTTCAGGAGATGCGCCGGCACCAGTATCCTGCCGCTGCGATCCAGCTTCACGCCACTGGCCGACGAGTAAAACCGCCGCGAGAAATACCGGAAATCCTTCTGCGTAAAATTAAGCGAGGAGAGGCGATTCTGAATCTCTCCCCATTCCACTTCCGGGTAGAGACTCAAGCACCCCTCCAACCCCTTAGTGAGAATCGGGCTGCCAGCAAGAAGCATCCTGCCGGAGGGCCCCTTTACAGCACGCAACCTTGCCGGCAGAGCAAACCGCCCCTTTTCATCCAGGGTCGTCTGATATTGACCGACAAAACCTGCGGCCCGCTGTGCCATTATCACCCACTTCTCTCTACAATCTACCTCAAAAGAACACTTTCCTCCCACGTAAAGTCAAGATGTTTTTTCACTTAGAGGCGAAAAAAGATCGCTGCTAATGGGCAGCGACCCAGCCGGTAACCGGATGTAAACAACATCCGGCGGATAACTCCATGATTACCAGTGAGTACGGAGGCACACACACCTTCCGACATTCCGTCGGGTGGGTGAACCGTGGCTACAGAGTATTGAGACGTCGCCACAGAACATGATCCAGAGTGTTTCGGCCGGTGTCTGCCGGGGTCGCCTTAGACTCCGGCATTTTATTGTTGCCCAACAACTTACGGCTTCTCCGAACAGCTCTTGCCGCCCCCATGATCAACGGCCGCCTTCTTGCACTCCTTCGGTAGAGTTCAGGCTGAAACGCTGGAGGTGTACGATGAAAAGGGCTGTCTGCATATGCGTGGCGATGATTCTGCTGACCAGTGTCGCAGCGCAAGGCGGGCCGGTTTCGCTTAACTTTGACCGTTCCCGGGTGACATTTGTCCCCGAAAACCATACCGCGGGTTACGATGACTATGAACCGACAGCCGCAGGATCGGCCATTCTGCTGGGTGCCCGCACTTTCTATGTGCGGCTTGGACGTCTGGAGACGATTGCCTCGATAGACTGCGCCGTTGTAGAAAGCGAATACATCGGCAGTTTCAACCTGCCCGAGGCGCTAACCGACATCGCCACCGCCAGTTCGCCTGCCGAAGCGGAGCGAATAAGGAACGCCGTCCCCGGTGAGTGTCTCGG
>JAGLXI010000287.1 GCA_023132995.1 Candidatus Zixiibacteriota bacterium
TGCTCGTGGTTCTGGACACGGTGCAGTTGCGCACTGCTGTCGATCAGGCCCGCTACGCCGTGGAGGAGATAGGCGCCCGCGTAGAGGGGGCGGAGTCAAATCTGGAGCAGGCCACTGAGGAATTCGAGCGTCAGAGCCGGCTGTTCGACCGCGGCCTGACCTCGGACACCCAGTACAAGAACGCCAAGTATGCCCTTCAGACCGCCCGGGCCACGCATGACGCCACGAAAGCTCAGGCCAAGCAACTCAAGTCTGCTTACGAAAAGCAACTTGATTACCTCCAGAAGGCCAAGATCGTTGCACCGATGAATGGAGTCATCACTTTTCTCGACTGCGAGGTCGGTGAGATCGCCGCCGCGCAGACCGGCTATACCCAGGGCAAAACCCTGATGACTATCTCCGACCTGTCGATTTTCGAGGTGGAAGTTGAAGTGGATGAGACCGAGATCAACAAGATTGAGCTTGGACAGGCATCCGAGATAGAAGTCGACGCCTTCCCGGATACCAGTTTCGCAGGTGAGGTGGTCGAGATCGGCAACACCGCCATCGCCAGTGGGCTTGGTTCTCAGGATCAGTCGACCAACTTCAGAGTCAAGGTCGCATTCACGGATCCGCGTGTGAAGCTTCGTCCGGGCATGTCGGCGACGGTTGACATCACCAGTGCTACCCGCGATGACGTTCTGGTCATTCCTTACAGCGCCGTCGTTATGAGGACGCTGGACCTGGACTCCCTGGAGCGGACCCGCGCTGAAGAGCTGGCGGCGGAGTCCGGCTCTACCGGTGTGGCCGAAGTTCACGCCGCCGAGGCTGGGGACAGCCTCCAGTTCGAGGAATCTTCATCGGACGAGGATGAACGAAAGGACCTCAAGGGCGTCTTTGTCATAAGAGACGGCAAGGCCAGGTTTGTCCAGATTGAGAGCGGTATCGCCGACCAGAAAGACATCGAGGTCACCTCCGGGCTCACGGAGCAGGATACTGTCATCACCGGGCCGTACCGCGTGCTCAGGAGCGTGAAGGATGGCGATGCCATAGACGCTGAGATTCGGGACGAGAAGGATGAAAACGGAAAGGCTTGAGCATGACCCTGATTGAAACGCGTAACCTCTGGAAGACATACGTGATGGGTTCGGAGACAGTCAATGCCCTGAAGAACGTTTCTATCGAAATAGAGAAGGGAGAGTATGTAGCGATCATGGGGCCCTCCGGCTCGGGGAAATCGACGCTTATGAACCTGATCGGCTGCCTGGACACTCCCACCCAGGGCGAATATCACCTCAACGGCAAGAACGTCAGTCAGATGAACGACGATGAACTGGCCAACATCCGCAATCGCGAGATAGGTTTTGTGTTTCAAACTTTCAACCTCCTGCCCCGGGCAACGGCGTTGCACAACGTCGAGCTGCCTCTCATCTACAACGGCTCATCGTCTGTCGAGCGGGACGAGGGAGCCAGGAAGGCCCTGGAGAAGGTTGAACTGGCGGACCGCATGACTCACAAACCGAGTGAGCTGTCGGGCGGACAACGGCAGCGTGTGGCGATCGCCCGCGCCCTGGTCAACAACCCCTCGCTGCTTTTGGCCGACGAACCCACCGGGAACCTCGATAGCAAAACATCGCTTGATATTATGAAACTCATGGCCACTCTACATGCCCAGGGCAACACGATCATAGTCGTCACACACGAGAAGGACATCGCTCGGCAGGCAGGGCGCATTCTCTCTATTCTGGATGGTGAAATCGTCCGCGATGAGAGGATCATGGAAAGCAATAAGGCGGTTTCCTGACAGTGATTACAGTCTCGCTGATAAGAATAGCCTTGAGCGCCCTGTGGGCCAACAGGCTTCGATCGGGCCTAACCCTGTTAGGCGTGATAATCGGCGTTACGTCTGTCATGACCATCATCTCCGCGCTGGAAGGTATGATGGGCACGATCGAGGAGGACCTTGCCGTTCTCGGGCCGACTACGTTCATCGTACAGAGATTCGGCATGACCACTTCGGAAGCCGAATTCCTTGAGATGCTGAAGCGCAAGCCGCTCAGCCTCAACGCTTTGGACCTCCTTGAGAAGGGTTGCGATCTGTGTGAGGAAATATGTCCCCGTTCGGGCGACCAGGCCAGCATAAAACGCGGGCCTAATACCATGAGGCGGGTGTACGTCGGAGGATCGACTGCCAACATGCTCGATATCGTGGACATGGAAGTAGCCCAGGGGAGATTTCATTCCCGCGAGGACGACACCTACCGCCGCCGTGTGGCTTTCATCGGCGACCTGGTCCGTGAGGAGTTGTTCGGCCCTACCGACCCGCTCGGGAAAGCGATCCGTATCGGCGGGCAGAAGTATACCGTATGCGGCGTCGCCAAGAAACGGGGGTCGATGTTCGGGGAGAGCCAGGATGACTTTATTTTTGTCCCGTTTTCAACGCACCTGAAGCAGTTCGGGCAGCCCGGCAACAGACTGCGATTCATGATCAAGGCCATCTCCGTTGAGAGACTGGAGGACGCTCAGGACCAGGTCCGCATGGTGCTGCGATCAAGAAGGCACGTCCCCTTTGACAAGCCGGACGATTTCGCCATAATGACCGCCGACTCTATTCTTGATTTCCTCAATTCGATCACCCGCGCCTTCCGCCTGGCCCTGGTCGGGATTTCTTCGATTTCCCTGGTGGTGGGCGGGATTGTCGTGATGAACATCATGATGGTATCGGTGACGGAGCGCACCCGCGAAATCGGGATCAGAAAGGCAATCGGCGCCAGGCAGAAGCACATCATGTTGCAGTTCCTGTTTGAGGCTCTCTTTACCACGCTGTCCGGAGGCTTGGTCGGGATTGCGCTCGGCTACGTAATTGCTGAATCGTTAGTGGGAATGATCGACATGCAGATATCCCCTTCGGCCTTCGCTATTTTGTCGGGGCTGGCCATATCTATCGGCGTGGGCGTCATTTTCGGTCTCTATCCCGCCATGAAAGCCGCCCGGTTAGATCCGATCAAAGCGTTGAGTTACGAGTAGATCGCCATGCTGTTGACCTGGGTAGAGATAAGAGATTCGGTCACGATGGGTTTGAACTCCCTGCGGGCCAACAAACTGCGTTCGGCGTTGACTATTCTCGGGGTAATGATCGGTGTCGCCTCAGTTATGGGATTGGCGTCCATTATCGACGGGTTGAACGGCGCTGTTGATGAGGAGATCGACAGCATCGGGTCCAACATCATCGAAATGGATCGCTTTCCGCCCGGCACCGACTATGATGAACTCACCGATGCAGAGCGAAACCGTCCCTACATGGGGGTGGGCGAAGCTGAGGCCATCAGAGACAACTGCCCGTCGGTCGACGGTGTTGCGCCCCAGAATCATCACTGGGCACCGGGCGGGAATGTGGCCAAGTATAAGAACAGGAAACACACCAACCACCGTCTCCACGGCACCTGGCCGGCATACCTGAAAGTAAAAGACCAGAACATCTCCGAAGGCAGGTTCCACACGCCCTGGGACCTGCAGTCCCGGGCCATGGTTTGTGTCATCGGCGCCGATATCGTCGA
>JAGLXI010000288.1 GCA_023132995.1 Candidatus Zixiibacteriota bacterium
ATCGCGCTGTTGATCGGAGAGGCAAGCGATGAAAACATCAGCAAGGCCGCCCGCATAACTGCCCGATACACGTCCGCCAGACACCAGCCGTCTGTCGAGGTGACCGTGTCCGACTCGAACGGCGAACGAACCCTGGCGGTGTTGCCGACCACCGCTGAAGAGATCGGCTGTGAGGCTGTCCGGTGATAATCACGATCCGGACGCCGCTATTGAAGCAAGCACGACAATGACGCGGCCCAGGCCGCCCGGGCCCGTATTGGACCATAGGAAAAGGTCCCAACATCGCTGCTGAGACCTATCTCTCCTCACCGTCCGGGGACATCCGGCGACCTGGTGTCCATATCCATGCTGCCTGAACGCCGTCACCGCCTCGCAAGATGCGCGTTAACACTGCTTAACGGGTTGGCGTCGCCCCGGTCGAAGTACATACATACAAAACCCGTGCCGAAATCGACGACCATGCGATCATCGCATGTACGGCAGCGACTTACGGTGATTCCGCCGCCGATCCCCACTCACCAACACCTCCAGAACGCAGAATGTGCCGCGAGAGAGACGCAGGATATATGGCGACGCAGAAATGCCGGGGCCTTCTGCGCATCCGCGCTCTCCCAACGGCCAATGAAACGACCGGCCAAAGGCGCAGAAATAAAAAGGCCCTCTCCCCGGCCAAGGGAGAGGGCACATTGGCAAATGACTTATATGAGACTTTCCAACTTCAGACTCGGTGATCCGGCCCTTACTTCAGGAGAACCATTTTCCGCGTTTCGACATTGGCGTCAGTGGCAATCCGGTAGAAGTAGACGCCGCTGGAGAACTCGGTGGCATTCCACTCGACCTCCTGCAGACCTGCATCCAGACGGCCGTCGATCAGCGTGGCTACCTTCTGACCAAGAACATTGTAGACCGAAAGATCCACACGCGAGGCCACCGGCAGATTAAAACTGATCATCGTCGTCGGATTGAACGGGTTAGGGTAGTTCTGAGACAACCCAAACTTGCCCGGCGTCGTGGACGGACTCCCGGGCATATCGGACAGCGACTTGGTCACAGGCTCGAATTCAAACCTTTCCACCCGGATCGAACGATCGCCGGCCGGTGAGTAGTCATGGTAGACAAAGGCCAGCGTGTGATACGGCTTCTCAATGGTCAGGGCTTCGATTGTGATCTCGTCAACCGTCGGATCGGTAACTTCAAACACCAGATTGGCCACCGGCCCGGTGCCGGCCGCGAGGTCCGGCTTTCGCTCGTTGCTCATCTGAGGCAGAAGACCGATCAGGACGGTACGGTTGGCATCATCGATAGTAGCTATCTTCAGATCGAAATACTCAACCCGGGTACCCTCGAAATCGACTTCCTTGAGCGTCACGCCTTCGGAGAACTCCAGAGGAATAGTAATCGCCGTGAGATTGTCGTCGTTGGTTATCTCCAAAGGCACGACTATCCGGCTATCCTCGTTGAGGGACGCTTCAGCCACGGCAAATTTCTGGCTGGCAGCGAACACCAGAGACGGGACAAGCAAAAAGGTTAGGACCACCGTCATAATGTAAAACCGTTTTGTCAAGGTTCACCTCCTCAGCATCATCAATAATGCTCTCGGTTAATGTTCCGGCTGTCATGGGTCTTACCGTTCCATGAACCCACGCAGCCACATTTCATCCTTAATACGACTGCTGCAATCGGTGAAGTTATCACTCCATAGTGTGGATGGATAATATCGACGGCTCAGATCACCCTTCTCTATTAAGTTAATGGTTCCATCGACCTTGTCAAGCATTTATTTCGTCCAAAGTGCCGGCGGTGCAAATGCCTCCTCTCCAAAACCCGTGACCCTAAAGCCCAAAGCCAAACAGAAAAGTCCACCAGGACGCTACTCGCACGCCGCATTCCTATCACCATTACTACAATCCGGCCGAGTCCAATGTTCCAGAAAAACACGACACGAGCCAAAGCATCCCGACTGTGTGAGGGCGCAGAATCTGCGAACCCCACCTGCCCGGGCGGCAATCGCGACCGCCTATAACGGCAACTAATAAACTTGACACGGCCATGTCTGAATCTGATTATAGCCTGTTAGCTGATGTCACCCTGACGAACTGGAGGTCTTGTGGAAAAGCCTGACAAGAATAATCAAGCCTATGAACCGGTAGTGCCCGCCGCAATGAACATCGCCGAGGTCACCTGGAAGGCCGTGATCCTGGGCATCATCATCTCGGTAGTATTCGGGGTTGCCAACGCCTATCTCGGCCTCAAGTTCGGGATGACGGTCTCGGCTTCAATCCCTGCAGCCGTGATTTCGATGGCGGTTCTGCGGCTGCTTTACAAGAGCAATGTGACGGTGTTGGAGAATAACATCGTGCAGACGATTGGATCTGCCGGTGAATCGCTGGCGGCAGGCATAATTTTCACTATTCCAGCCTTCTTCATCTGGTCGGCCAACCAGGAACTGGCCGCCGCCGGATACTTTCACGAAATCTCCAAGACGCATATCTTCTGGCTCTCGATACTGGGTGGCACGTTAGGTATCCTGCTGATGATTCCCCTTCGTAAGTACCTCGTACACAAGGAACACGGTAACCTGAGATTCCCCGAGGGGACCGCCTGCGCGGAGATCATCGTAGCCGGTGACGAGGGAGGCGGCAAGGCGAAGTTAGTCTTCTCCGGAATTGGAATCGGCGCCCTGTTTCAGGTCCTGTATGATATGCTGCGTGTATGGCCGCAGACACCCGGCCATGATTTCAAGGGGTTTCTGAAGGGCGGCACGATTGGAATGGACGCTACCCCGGCACTGCTGGGAGTGGGCTACATTATCGGGCCTCGAATCTCGGCCCTGATGCTCAGCGGCGCCGTTCTTGGCTACCTTGGAATCGGACCGCTGCTGGCTTATATCGGGGCCCAGGTCCCGGATCTTGTCCTGACCCCGGCTACCTTCCCCATCAGCGAGATGAACCCGGCCCAGTTGCGGAACTTCTATATCAAGTACCTCGGGGTGGGAGCGGTAGCGATTGGCGGGTTTATATCGCTGATCAAATCCTTCCCGGTTATCCTCTCCTCATTCAGCAAGGGATTCGGCCAACTTATTGGTCGCCGGGTATCAGAAGAAGCGCCTCCCCGCACCGACCGCGATCTGCCCATGAAGTGGGTGCTTTTGGGCGTCGCCGGCGTTGTCATCGCCATCTGGCTGCTTCCCGGCACCGAGTTGCATTTTCTGGGCGCAGTCCTGGCCGTCCTGTTCGGGTTTTTCTTCGTGGTCGTGGCAGCTCGTATCGTCGGAATTGTGGGGTCGTCATCATCGCCGGTATCGGGAATGACGATCGCCACCCTGCTGGTTACATGCATGATTCTGTTGTACTTCGGCGTTGAGGGTGTTGAGGGCATGGTGACTGCCATGTCGGTGGGCGCAATCGTCTGTATCGCCGTCTGCATGTCCGGGGACATCGCCCAGGACCTGAAGACCGGATACCTGCTTGGGGCGACGCCGTTCCGACAGCAGCTTACCGAGTTTATCGGGCTCGTCTTCCCGGCGATGGCGATGGGCTTCACCGTGTTCTATATGAATGAAGCCTTCGGCTTTGTGGAGGGGGCCACATCGCGACAACCACTGCTGGCACCCCAGGCCAACGTCATGGCGACCGTGATTCAGGGAATCATGAACGCCAACCTGCCCTGGGAGCCTATTATAGTGGGCGGTTTTATCGCCGTCGCGGTAGAGTTGTTGGGGATATCATCTTTGCCGTTTGCAATCGGACTCTACCTGCCGTTGTCGCTGTCTACACCGATCATGACCGGCGGCCTGGTGGCACTGGTGGTCAAAAAGTACACGAGCCGAGAGAAGTATAAAGACAAGAACCTGGCCGGGGTGCTGTTCGCGTCGGGACTTGTGGCCGGCGGAGCTCTCGTCGGTGTGGCGGTGGCGTTCATGATCGGAGGTTGGGCCGGCTACGCCGACTTCTACGATGGGCACCAGGGAATGCTGGAATCGCTGTCCGGCAGCTACGGACCGTGGGTGGCTCTGACTGCCTTCGGCCTCATGACGCTGCTGTTGGCTCGCCTGGCGTTCAGGGGGACGATAAGAAAGTAAGTGGAGCGTTTACCTCCGCTCACTCGTAACCAGAAACTCAAACTCGCCGAGAGCATATCGGAAAAGCACCTGCGCGTTATAGTGATCACGCCGAAGCCAGCAGAGCTTTGCACTTGGAACGGATGGTCCTATCATTGTCACAGGACCGGACGAGTCCGGGAAATATGAAGCTATAACGAGCGTGGAGCCGGGGCCGATTTGCGATTGACAAAACGTCACGAGTGACCCGATATTGCAGCATATCCTTTTGGGGGGACTATGCAGAAGAACGACACAGGCAAGAAGTTCATCGTAAGTGTAGACAAACTAACCTTCCCGTTCAGCAAGTATACTCACGATCTGATTTCACATGTAAATGGTCTTCAACAACATGTGGTGTTAGCACTGAAGGGCGATACTAAGGCGGATTTTGAACTCACAATTGGACCTGGCACCGAACGACCCTATAGCTCTGAAGACAACCAATCGGTAATATCTGAGGATTACTACTATTCAAATCAGTTCACAATGCCTATTCGCTACTATCTCGCGTACTTCTTGTCCATATCGCTTTTAGAGTACCTGTATCGAAAGCTACATAGTGAAGAATACCTCTTCCTCCGTCCGGAACACTATCCCAGAGCAAACGAGTTTATCTGGCGAGGCACTCTCCCGGAGTCATCGAGGTCCACTGCTGGTGGTCTCGCCAAACACCCACCTAATGACTCAACATTGCAGGAATCCTGCCACCACATCCGACTAGGGATCGGACCCCTTTCGGAGGAACTTTCTCAGAGATCCCGACAGGTCTCTGAGATACTGAGCGGACGCGGCCTGCCGGGCATATCTGACCCTTACCATATCATTGAACCCATCTTCATGCACAGCCCACAGGATAAAGTGGCCGTCGTAGTGCGTGACCTGAACGCTGGTGAGCCTGGAGCACTGGAAGGCCTCATTGATCTAATCGCCGACAGCTCGCGCAGAGATGCAGAGGAGTTGCTAAGCGCCCTGTCTCATTCGTCCTGGATTGACCCTCATTTGGCATCACGCGCAAGAGAGGCTGTCGAGGCGCGACAGACAAGCGATCACGCCTTAGCTGCACAGACCACTGACGACGCTGCCGAGCCAGCCAAGCAACGGATGATTCACGAGTTCGTACAAAAGTTGATCAAAGCACATGATGCCTCCAAGCTCCGCGGCGTCGATCCTTCCCGAGAAGACGAGGTAACTGAGTGGATCAGGAGTAAGCCGATCAACGAGCTACTTCCGGTCATTAGCAATAGCCACCCCGAAGGTACTGACATGGTTGAATTGTTCGGGCAGTTGGTGCATAAAACAGAGCCAGAGAGAGCCGCCGATCTGCTCAAGCGCTGGGCCACACCGATAGAGGGCGCGGAGGTCAAACAGGAAACCGCAACAACAGGCACGTTTGGGTTGCCAGCCGACGGCAGTCCACCGTCAGACGAACTCGGGTATGAGGAATATGCTTCAGCCATAGCCGATATCGTTATGCACCAAGACACAGGCACGCCGATGACGTTTGCCATAACCGGGCCTTGGGGGCGGGGCAAGACTACCCTGATGGACCTGATCAACAAAGCCGTGAAGAGGAAAAAGGGCAGACCAGCCGGTACTGTGCCCTGCTTTACAGCCAATATCAATGCCTGGGAATTCTCCGACACAGAGAAGGTCCGGGCAGAGTTCTACAGCCGCATTCTTCAGGAGATTGACAGCAGTCTGGACAAGTGGAGACGTTTCAAGTTCCGTCTTCTTTTCCTCAAGAATCAGTCAGTTTGGGAGCTCACCTTGTGGATACTGGCGACTTTCATGATCGTTATTGTCCCAGCGGTAGTCGTTTACCTTCTAGCCAGTGGCTCAATGGACTTGAGCATAAGCGAAGAGACGCTTACCGGTCTGATAGCAACAGGCTTGGCTGTGTCCATCGTCAGGAACATATGGCGGCACTTCTCAAGATTCTCGAAATTCGTATTCAGCAGAGTCGGGATACTATTCGGCCGCCACGCGCCGCTGGATCAACACCAAGTTATGCAGAATATCGCTTGCATATCGAAAACGCTGACCCAGGTGCGGGACAGGCGCCTGGTGTTCTTCATTGACGACATAGACAGATGCCAGCCGGACAATGTGTTGCGAGTTCTCGAGGCGATCAAGCTGTTCTTAGACATTGAGGGTTTTGTGTTCTTTCTCGCCATGGACACCAAAATCGTGAGACATGCTGTCGGTACGCATTACTCATTCATGTGCAAAGACGGACCTGCTAAGGAAGAAATGGGTCGATCATACCTCGAAAAAATCATCCAGGTACCTTTCCACCTTCCTCCGCTCACTCGTGACCAGAAACTCAAACTCATCGAGAGCATACTGAAAAAGCACCGGCGCGAGATAGTGATCAAGCTGGAGCCAATAGGCTTTGCACTTGAAACGGAAGGCCCTACCATTGTAACAGGATCGAGCGAGTCCGGGGGATATGAAGTCGACGACACGTCCCGAGAAGCGATGGATTCCGACCAAAACAAAGCCAAAAAGAAGCCACGCCACCGCGATGACGTTGTCAACGTCACTACCCCGGGCTTAGTCAGAAGCGAATATGAAGCTTTGATAAGCGCGCTGTCTCTTCCTGAATTCGACATATCTCCGCGACTAGTGAAGCGGATGGCGAACATCTATTTGATTGCACGCCAGTTGCTGCTCAGAGAGAGGTGGCAGACGGAGGGTTTCGTACCCGGTGAGTCGTTTGTCAAGTGGATTGCTGTATCGGTGGTGTGCCCCTTTGAGTCCGCTGCCCTCATCGGGTGGCTGCGCGAGAACAACTGGCGCAACCCTGTCCTAGAATCCTCCGGTAAGTTTGTGGCTGTTTTTGAAGGAAACGGCACTTTCAGTAATTTTCGAGACGGGAATCCTGCTCCACCATTTGAGGCCAGAAGTCTTGATGCGCTTAACAGGTTCGGAGTTCTATTGACTGCGTTGAAAATCGATTTCGAAGAGATCGAGAAGACACAACACATCACGGGGCTCTTCAACCTCGTCCTTGATTGAAAGCCCCCCCTACAGCATCGGCAGGTATTTTTCCTTCTCGTACTGGCTGACCTCCATCCGGTACTGGTCCCACTCGATCCGTTTGTTCAGGATGAGGGCGTTAAACACGTGGCTGCCCAGCGTTTCTTTCATCAGTTCAGACTTCTCGAACTCACCGATGGCGTTGTCAAGCGAGTTTGGCAGAGTATCAATGTGGAGCGTGGCCTTTGTTTCATCGGACATAGTGTAGATGTTGTCCTCGATCGGCTCGTCCAGTTCGTATTCCTCTTTGATTCCCTTCAGCCCGGCAGCTAACATACAGGCAAAGGTGAGATACGGATTGGCGGCCGGGTCGGGTGAGCGCAGTTCGATCCTGGTGGACTGCTCCTTGCCGGGCCGGTAGGTCGGCACCCGCACCATGCTGGAGCGGTTGCGCCTCCCCCAACTGACATACACCGGTGCTTCATAACCGGGCACCAGGCGCTTGTAGGAGTTGACCCACTGGTTGGTGACCAGCGTGAACTCCTTGACGTGCCGGAGTAACCCCGCCATATAATGCCGGGCCAGTTTGGACAGGCAGTACTGGTCGTCCTTGTCGAAGAAGAGGTTCCGGCCGCCGTTGGAAAGCGACTGGTGGCAGTGCATACCGCTGCCGTTGACACCGCTGATCGGCTTGGGCATGAAGGTGGCGTACATTTCGCCCTTCATGGCCACTTCCTTGACGATGAACCGGTAGACCTGGGCGAAGTCGGCCATGACCAGCGCTTCCTGGT
>JAGLXI010000289.1 GCA_023132995.1 Candidatus Zixiibacteriota bacterium
ATTCCGGAAATCGGCCAGGGGCAGACGGGGCGTCTGCCGCCCACGGATCATCAGTCCATAGGTGAGCGCAGTCGAAGCATGGACTGAGGCACCACACGCCGGTACTCCACCCGCTAAAGCGACACAGCCACGGAGCGGCAGGTGGGATACACTAGCATGAAAGCTATCAATGCGAAAGGGAAAAGCCATTGACAATGGCGGAGAGGCAGGGATTCGAACCCTGGATAGGGGTTACCTATACACGCTTTCCAGGCGTGCTCCTTAAGCCACTCGGACACCTCTCCGTACAAGCAGAATCGGCCCATCTGTAACCGACACAGAAACCGCTAATTAATACCAAATCGGCCGAAAGACAAGCTCAATTACCGGGCCGCGATGACGTGCTGCTCAGTTCGGTCAGACGCCGTGTTTGAGTTGGTGGTGCCGAGTGAAGAATTTCCGTACCGTCAATTCAACCGCCACCACTGAAGTGACCGTTACCGCCGCGAGAATCATGTATGCCACAATAATCTGCAGCAGCACCGCTTCCAATGGATCGGCTCCGGCTAAGATCATACCCGTCATAGCGCCGGGCAGGGCAACGATGCCGACCGTCTTCAGGAAATTGAGTATGGAGATCATTCCCGTGTGGGCAGCGGCGCGCTGATAGTCGCCTGACGCACACCGCCAGCTTTTCCCCAGGGCCAGCGAGGTCTCGAGCCGCAGCCGGTTGCTTCTGATGTCGGAGGTGAGGCGATCTATGGTCAGAGCCGAGGCGTTCATAGCGTTGCCGATGATCATCCCCGAAAGTGGGATGACATAGCGGGCCTCAAACGTGATGATGTCCAGAACCAGCATGGTAGCTAAGGTAAGAGACGATCCGACAAACATCGCCGCCACAGCGACCGCGAACGAACCCTTGAGAGATTTCACGCGCCCCGAAGCGGCGTGAGCGCCGACGATCAGCATGATCAGCATCGCCAGCACAATAAGCCAGATTGACTCCAGGTCGAAAATGAACTGAAGCGCGTAGCCCACGGCCACAAGCTGGATGACGGCGCGAATCGACCCGAAGGCCATGTCTTTAGCTACCGACAGACCGCGCCACCGACCGACTGCCACTGCTATAGCAACAAGCACCAACGCCAGCAGGACTTCTGTGAACCCCGTTGATATCATGTCAACTCCCGATCCCTATACTTGCGGCCCAGCACCGTCCGGGGCCTGTTGACCACTTGTTCGCAGGGGCCGGATTCCACCAACCTGCCGTCGACCATCAGCAGAGCCTCTCCCCCCATGCGGATCGCCTGCTCAGGATTGTGACTGACCATGATAACCGTTAATCCCTTCTCGTCCGCCACGCGCTTTATGAGCGACTCAATTGCCTCCGAATGACCGGGATCCAGCGCCGAGGTTGGCTCATCGAGGAGGGCTACGGATGGTTCCGTTGCCAGCAGTCTTGCCAGAGCCACGCGCTGCTTCTCCCCAACACTCAGGTTATCCACGTCGGCATCAATCAGTTCGCCCGTGATCTGGGCCCGGTCTGCCAGGCTTACCAGTTCTTCGTCGGTGAGCCCGATGTCGGCATAGCGGATATTATCGCGCGCGGTGCCGTCGAACAGGTACGGCGTCTGAAACAGGTAGCCCATGCGCAGGCGCAATTCGCAGGGCGGAATCGTCTCCATATCCACGCCATCGAAAAGGACCTTTCCGCCGCCTGGTTCATCGAGACGGTTGACCAGGCGCAGCAACGAGGTCTTCCCGGCCCCGGAAGGCCCCAGAATACAGTGTATCTTTCCTCCCTGGAAGGCATACGTAAAATCGTCCACGATCGCCCTGGTTCCTCTGCCCGTCGAGACTGACCGCGAAAGACCTCTCAATTCAAGAGCAACGGCGGATGACAATGTTTACTCCTCCGGGGTGTCGCCGAAGTACAGATAGCGATTGAGCAGTTTTACGTATTCGGACCAGCCGGTTTCGCCCTGTCTTTCACGAATCCGGTCTATGGCGCCCATCTTGCTGTCTATCTCGTCGCAGTAGTATAGCACGAACGCCTCGGGCATCTGCGGCACCACCGGTGACGCGTACTCGAGTTCCCCGTGATGGGAGAGAATGATATGTCTGAGTTCGGTCAAGAGCGAGTCGGGAAAGGACTCTATTTTCGCGGCCCGTTCCGATATCCACCGGTCGACGATACAGATGTGGCCGACCAGCCGACCCTCAGTGGTGTAGTCGATCACGATATCGGTGGAATACTGGGCTATCTTCCCCGCGTCGTGAAAGAGCCCGCCGAAAATAAGGTAGTCCTTGTTGAGGAAATCGTAGTTGGCTGCCACGCCCAGGGCCAGTTCGGCCACGTTGGCGGAATGTTCGGCGAGTCCGCCGATACACGCGTGATGCCAGAGCTTGCCTGCCGCGGCGTGAAGAAAGGCGTCCAGATATTCCTCATCCTTCAGGAATGAGTCAGTCAGGGACTTGATATAGTTGTTCTCTATCCTGTCCGCGAGGGCGAGTATGCGCGCGCGACGTTGTTCGAGAGACTGCGCGGAGTGCGGCATGATGTCCTCAAGCGTATACTCATCGTCTTCGGCCAACCGAATTCGTTCTACCGAAAGCTGCAATTTGTTGTTGTACTCGCCGACCACCCCTTGCATCTTTACAACCATCCCTTCGGCCAGCTCGACCAGGCTGAACTGGTCCGGGCTCCAGATAACACCGGCTATTCTACCCGAACTGTCGCCCAGTTCGAGTGTGATGAACTTGCCTCGCGTGAACTCACGCACGACCTTCCTGCGCACAGAGAAGAACCCAGTGACGTGGTCCTCAAGAACGAAATCCCTGATCCGTTTGTTATCCATACCGGTCAATCTAATACTAACGACGCCGATAGACCAACCAAATCTTTGAAGCAGGCCCGGTGGAGTGAACGGCCCTGTTGCCACCGCCGCGAACAATGCCGCAGGCAACAGGCCTGCCGAGAGCGCCTCACTCTCGGTCCCGCGAACAAAGGAACACGGCTGTGTGCGCGCTCTAAGATTAGCTTTGCTATGGCGTGTATAAAAGATATATTGGCTTGATTTATGCTTTTACTCAATAGATACATCCTGAAGGAACACATCGGACCGTTCTTCTTTGCCTTTTTCACGATCACGTTTCTGCTGGTCATCGACCTGGTGCCGAAGATTATCGATCACGTCATCGACAAGGACCTTGGCGTTTGGGTTGTTCTCGAGATAGTCGGCCTGAATCTGGCCTGGATGTTGGCTCTCTCGGTACCCATGTCGGTGCTGGTGGCGACTCTGATGGCCTTTGGCCGTCTGACTTCGGACTTCGAGATTATCGCCATCAAAGCTTCCGGGATCAACCTGCTGCGAATCCTCATCCCTCTTCTGATGGTGGCTGCGGTGGTGATGTTCGGCATGATCCAATTCAATGACAAGATACTGCCTGATCTGAACAAGCGTTCCCGGCTGTTGTGGGGAGACATATCGGTCATGCGCCCGACGCTTGTTTTCAGATCCGGTGTTTTTATCTCCGACATCCCCGGTTTTCTGGTACAGGTTGACAAGATAGACCATGCCACCTCGCGTGTCGAAGGAGTCCGCATCACGGAGACCAGGGAGTTCACGAAACCGCGTATAATCGTCGCCGAATACGGCTACCTGGAAATGACCAGCGGGGGTGCCAATATGCGCTTCACCCTTTACAACGGGGAAATTCACTCGCTGGACATCAACGAACCAGCCAATTATCGCAAAGTGAACTTCCAGGAACATGTTATCAATGTATATGACGCCGGATCGCAACTGGTTCGCACCGAATCGAATTACCGCAATGACCGTGAGATGCCGATCGGCCAGATGCAGAGCAAGGTCGACCGCGCCATGACCGCCATCATACCCTTCCGGGAGAACATCAACGCCAGCGTGTCGGGTGTTCTGCGCCAGCTTTTCGTGGACAGCCTGGCCTGGCATAAGGA
>JAGLXI010000029.1 GCA_023132995.1 Candidatus Zixiibacteriota bacterium
GTGAGATCGCTGTCGGTTCTGACTGAAAGCTCGATCCCCAGTTGTTTGGCTTCCGGCTCGAAGAACCGCCCGATCTCCGTTATCAGTTCATCCAGCCTGATCCTGCGGTAGCGCCGTTTTTCCCCACGCGCCAACGCCAGGAACCGGGTGATGATATCGTTAAGCCTTTTCGTTTCGTCCCTGATCTGAGTGGTGATCGCTTCATAGTCAGTGCGGTTTTCTATCGGCTCGAATTCGCCCGCGAGTCGCTGGACGGCGATTGAGATGGTATTGAGCGGGTTGCGTATCTCATGCGCCACTCCGGCAGCGAGATTGCCCATCTCCGATAAACGCTCCTTGCGAGCCGATTCGCGCTCGAATTTTCTCAGCCGGGTGATATCATACACAACCGCCACCACACCGGACGGCTGACCCTCCTCCGGCTCAAGCGGTGACGCAGCTACCAGAAGAGTCCGGCTTACATCGTCGACAGTCAGGCTTACTTCCTTTTCCAGTGAGGTTGGGTGGTCTCCGTGGATGGTGCCGAACGCCAACTGTGGCTCCTTTGTCACCTCGTCCCAGTGTCTGCCGACACAACCGCTGACGCCGAAGATGCCTTCAAAGGCGTCGTTGGCGAGAGTAATGGCACCATCGGTCTGCACAGCCGCCACGCCGGTTCGCATTTCATCGAATATGCGGTCGGTAACGGTTTTAATCCGGGCATACTTGCGGCTGATCTCCCTCCTCTTGCGCCGGCTGTTAATATACAATAGCGCCACCAGGAGGAGGACGAACAGAACCGCCGCCAGGCTTATCATCAACACGTCGAAACCGCTCGAAATCGAGTAGTACCCTTCAAGTGAGAGACCGACACGCAGGACCCCAAAAGGATACTCCACCGATGAGAACGGCCGCGCCAGTTCCAGCACTTCTCGTTCCTGAAAGCGGTACAACCGATGCATAATCGTGTCGCTCTCCAGGGCCTTAACCAGAAATGGGTCGGATTCAATTGCAAGCAGACTGCCCATTTTGCGAGAGGCAAAGACGATTCCATCTGTAGACTGATAGATAATGTACTCAACCCCGGTTTCCCCGGCCATGTTCCGAGCCAGGTAACCGATCTGAGTCTGCCTGAGGGCATCGGTGAAATACAGAGCGTCGGCTACCAGCAGCACCACGCGGCTGAGATCGCCGGTAATCTCCAGATAGTAGTGGACAGGTCCGATGCCGTGATCGCCCTCGTCCAGAAGCAGGGTGTAGCGATCCTCGGGGTTGGCCAGGAGTTGGGCAACCTCGTCGGCAACAAACTCAGGCGGACCTATCTGCGGTCCGCGCGCCGTTCCTCCGACAGCTACGGCGGCCGACGAATCGAAAATATACGCCCCATACAGGTCATGGCTTACAGCCAGTTGAACCAGATCGAGATCGGTCAGTTGCGATAGATCGGTGCTGGGCAGGCTTCTGACCACCTCACTGTACCGAAGATACACAAGGTGGTCGAAGATCGATTCTGAAGCGATTGCGTTCTCGGCCGCCTGGGCCAGAGCCTCCGTAAACGCCCTCCCCTGCAGAATCAGCAGCCGCAGACTGTCGGATCGGCTCTCCCTGATACCAACCCAGGTGAATCCGACCACTGCCAGGGCCAACAGAACCACCAGCGCCGCTAAAAGACGCTGTTCCAGTCCGACCGACGTGGCTTTCGAGGGCTCCTTCATCAAGGGCAAGTTAGGGCCGGGCCACGAGAGGGCAATATAAAGTTAGATTGTTGGCGTGGTCATCGACTGCCGGTCGGCGGAATCGGTTTCGGTCTCCGTCAGTTGGTGTACCGTGGGAAACTCAATGAGAAAGACGGTGTTCTCTCGACGTACGTAGTCGACTCGTCCCTGGTGCGTCTCCATTATCTTGCGACAGGTCACCAACCCATAGCCGTGACCCCGACGCTTGGTTGTGAAGCGCTCCTTGAACAGGATATCTTCGCGATCCGGCAGAACTCCGGGCCCGTTGTCGATAACCTCGATGCGTACACGAGCCTCGGGGCCTTCGGTGATGACATGAGAGTTAATCTCTATCCTTCGTTCCCCGGTCGTTTCCGAGAGCGCATCGGAGGCGTTGTGGAGCAGGTTGATCAGGACCTGCTGGATTAAGCCCATATCTATCTCCGCCAGGGGCAGGTCGGAGGAAAGGTTAGTGTCGATCTGTATGCCGTCGAACCTGTTCTGCGGTTTTGCGAAGGCCAGCATGTTCTGTATGAGTTGATTGATGTCGGCCTTGGCAAAACGGGGACTGCCCTGATTGATATCCATCAGGCCGTCGGTGAATTTCGCAATACGGTCGACGGTGGTTTTCATAAGCTCAAGCTTCCGAGTGATCTTGTCGTTCTGGCCTTTCTTCATGAAGAGCGGCATGAGTTCAATATTCCCCGACAACACAGCCAGATAGTTGTTGATCTCATGGGCGATATCGCCGGCCATCTCGCCCCTGGTGTAGTAGCGATCCAGCCGGACCATCATCTCCTGGAAGTTCTTGCTTTCCGAGATGTCCCGCAGGATGAACAGGTGCGCCGCCACCTCTCCGGTGCTGGTCCTGATCGGCGACGCCACCAGGTAGGCGGGAAACAGGGAACCGTCTTTCCGGCAACAGACCACCTCACTGTGTGACTCGTTACTGTGTGACTGGTCACTGCGTGACTCGTCACTGTCCGGGGAACTGCGCCAGTTCTCGGACTGAACCGAACGGGTGAACAGCCGATCGCAGCTCGTTCCCATTACCTCCGAGGCATCGTATCCGAAAGTCTCTATTGCCTTGCGGTTGAATATCACTATTTCGCCATCGACCGAGGCAGCCACAATGCAGCCGGGTGACGAATCGATGAGGGTAGCCAGGAACGCCTGCGCCTCCGACCGCGCAACAGACGCATCCTTGAGCAGCAGACCGTATTTCTCGATCTGCTTCTGGTCGTCCCAGAGATGCCGCGACATTTTGTTGAAAGACTCCACGATCCGTCCCAGTTCGTCACTGCCGTCGGCCTCTATCGTATAGAAAAGCTGACCCTCGGTGGTCTTCTCCATGCCGTGCAGGAGTCTGTCCAGCGGCGTCTTGACTTTGAGGGAGAGAAGATACACGATCAGAAGCGATACCAAAGTGGAACAGAGAAACAAAAGCACTAAGGCATACTGCAACTTGGATCTGTCGGAAACCAGCAAGCCGTGTTCGACTCTTGCCACCAGTATTGCCGGCAGGTCGTGCTCAATGTTGAATCGGAAGAGATAGACCCCGCTCTCCGAGTTGAAGGAGTATGGCGCAAAGGTACCCGCCGGCTGTGTCAATGCAAACTGAAGAGCGCCCTTGTTGGCCAACTCTACAATCGGGCTGCCTTCTGGAGCGGTCTGGCGGCGGCTTCTGTCATAAGCGTAAACAGCCCGCATGCCATTCCCAGGTCTGGCGATATGGATTGTCGCGAGGCTAAGTTCGCTTTGAGTTGCAAAGAGCCGAGCCAGCGACCTGCGGGTGTCTTCGCCGGTGGCGGCCGTTGCCGCTTCGCCGGAAGTGCAACTGTCGACTGCCAGGGCCTCTGAGACACGTTTGCATAATCCCTGGAACCGCTCCTGGACTGCCTGGGTGTCGTATTCGACGGACAATTCCTGCCGGGGATAGAAGATGATGAGTGCCAGAGCCGCAAAGACAAACACCACCTGTATGATAATTATGTTACTGAGCCGGACCAGCAGGCCCGGCAGCAGATTGCCCAGATGCCGTCGAAACAAGGCCAACTCCTTCCCTGACTACTCTATCAGGAAAGGTATCGGTACCGACCCCGTTTTCTTGAACCGACAAGGGGGAATCCCACAATAAAAAAACGGGAGTGGCGGAGGGGGGATGCCCGACTCAAGAGTCAGGTGGCTGTATTACCAGCGCACACCACTCCCGTGGATATAATGCTGCTGTAAGCCTAATGCCTACCCATATGAGTACATGCAAATCACGTGCCTTGAAGCAGCAAGGGGACACCGACCACGAAACTCCGAGCCAACAGGCGACACGGCTTGAGCTTGTGCTCGGGCGTACACAGCCGAAAACAATGGGAACCAGATGATGGCGAAGAGTCAACACACCGAGCGTGCTCACCTTATGCAAGAGACTGCATTCCGATCAGCCATACATGGCGCAGGCGCCTTGATGGTCCTGACGGTGCGATTCGGACTCGATTTGCAGCCGATCTGTCAAAATCGGGGCTTGCGGCCTGCTTACTTGCCGTGAGCCTGTTGGTCCTCCAGCTCCTCGATACGCTTCTCTGCGGCCACGGCCGCCGTAGTACCGTCTCCTACCGCATTCGTAATCTGGCGGACGAGTTGGGCCCGTACATCACCGCAGGCATAGATACCCTTAATGGATGTCTCCATTTTCTCGTCGGTGACGATATATCCTGTCTGGTCAGTTCGGAGAGCTTCACGAGTGATGTCGGAGTTCGGGCGGAAGCCTAAGAAGGGGAACACAGCGCCCACTTCGAGCGTCGACTTCTCACCTGTCTTGACGTTCTTCAGTGACAGATCGGCAACACGCGTGCCGTCGCCGTTGACCGACTCAACTACCGTGTCCCAGATGATTTCGATCTTCTCGTTATCGAAGGCGCGGCTCTGAATGATCCTGGCGGCACGCAATGCATCACGCCGGTGAATAATATGCACTTTCGATGCGAACCTGGTCAGGAAAATGGCCTCCTCGACAGCAGCATCGCCGCCGCCGACGACCGCAATCACTTGACCCTTGAAGAAAGCTCCGTCGCATATAGCACAGTACGACACGCCCCTGCCGGTGTACTCCCGTTCGCCGGGAACACCGAGCTTGACCGGAGAACCGCCGGTTGACAGTATCACCGCCCTGCCCCGGTAAGTATCGCCCGAGGCGCACCTGACCACCCGGTCGTCGCCGTCCACGTAGATTTCTACGACTTCCTCGGCGGCGATCTCAAGACCGAAACTCTTGGCGTGCTCGGTCATTTTCATGGCCAGTTCGGCGCCAGAGATTTTCTCGAATCCGGGGTAATCCTCGATCTCGTCAGTGTTGGCGATCTGTCCCCCCGGGGTGAGTTTCTCAAGGACGATTGTCTTTCTTTCCGCCCTGGCACCGTAAAGGCCGGCGGTAAGCCCGCCGGGACCGGCGCCAACTATCACTATATCGTACTGCTTTTCCTGTGCCATCCTTATTTCCTCATGTAGCTTTTCAGACCCTCAGCGAGTGACACCGGCTTGACGCCGAACAGCTTCACCATCTCTCTCA
>JAGLXI010000290.1 GCA_023132995.1 Candidatus Zixiibacteriota bacterium
CAACGAATTGATCGATTGTGGTCAGGATGGCCTCGGCGTACTCGTCGTTCTTGCGCAACAGCCAGTTCTTCTCGGCCTGCCGACATTCCAGCATGTACCGAATCAACCGGTTGGCGTCGTCTGCCTTGGTCCAGCGTTCCGCAAGTTTCTGGTGATCCTGTTTCTGCAAGAACTCCTGCTCCATCGCGGACTTCTGGCTTTCCCTCAGCGCGCCGGCCTCTTCATTGACCACACGAGCCCCCGCCACCATAGTCTCCATAGCGGTTGCGGCTTCCTGGCGATACTTGACCCAGTCGTCAAAGGCCACCTCGTATTCCTTGACGTGACCATAGGCCGCCTCGATAGCTGCCACATCAGCCTTGTCCTGGAACCGCGTCTTTGTTTCATCGATTTGCGCGTACATCTGGGTGGCTGTCTCGCGCACCTGCTCGGCGTACATCATGTCGTCGCGCATGATGTAGTTCTTTTCCTGCTGACGGCAATCCTTGGCCCACTTGATGAGCCGGTTGGCGTCATCGGCGTTTGTCACCATCTCTGAGACGTTGCCAAGGCCGTTCCAGCCTACGTATCCGACGGCTGCCGCCAGAATCAGTACAACCCCGAAACCAATGTACAGTTTCTTGGCAATTTTGAGGTTTTTCCAACTCATCGTGGTCTTCCTTTCCGTTTCAGATGTTGTTCGTCATACTGGGTCTCGTGCGAAAGCCCCGCTGACTGCTTCTCTCGATCTCGAATGGAATCATGTTCTCCTCTTCTCCTCGACAAGGCTATAAACTCCCTGCCTCACTGACATTCTGGATGCAGCACACGTCCCTGTTCCTCCTCTGTCAATTGTTGTTCCGGTAAAGGAGTTCTGTGAGCCGCTGTAGTCTCATCACAAACCCATCAGTAATACCGATTTCGTCCGAACTCATCGCGGCTTTCCCCTTTTATGCCTCGTCCCTGTTGACGGGCCTGTCTTCATTGGTCTCCTGATCGACCGTTGCCCCGTGAGCACGAGGGGACAATTGGGATACCATGCGGGGTACGAGCAGTACCCCGTTGAAAGGGGCTTGTGGTGCGGCTGTTGAAAGTTAGCGGGAGGAATCCGTGCGGTACTGCCCGAGAACCATTCTCCACGGCGAACGGTGCTACATCGCTTGCAGAAAAGAGCTCAGGTTAATTTTGTCGTGGGAGATGCCCAGCTTTCTTCTGATATTCTTGCGCTGTTTGCGGACGGTCAACTCTGAGGTGTCCATAGCAGAGGCGATTTCCTTGGAGGTCAGGCCATTTCTGACCATGTTACAGATTTGCACTTCACGCGGCGTCAAACTGGTATATTTCGCCTCCAGCTTGTTGACAAACGGGAATGTTATCTCTTCCAGGCTGCTGCGTAGTAACGTGATGTAATCCTTTTGATCCGGCCCCACTCTTGTTTCGAGCTTGCTCAGTATCGGCATCACGATCCTGTCGATATTGGACTGGATCTGATGTCCTATCTGTTTCTTTCCATTGTCTATCTGATTGAGGACTTCCCGCAGGGCGATGTTTTTTTCTTTGAGAGCATCCTGCTCGGCAATCAACCTCTCGTTTGCCTCCCTTATCGCCTCTTCAGCGCGCTTGCGTTCGGTGATGTCGTGCGCAACATTCAGGAGGAACTGCCTTCCACTCAGAGAAATGAGTTCCTCGACCACGTTTTCACATTCACTAAGGTCAGCGTCGTCGGGGTACGATGCCTTCAAGTCCCTAAGCGTCTCACGAACTGTCTGAAGCTCGGCCCATTTCTGGACTCCCGGGTTCTCAGAAGCCTCTATCTCAACTCTGAGCCGTTGCAGTCTCTCCACGAATGCAGCAATAATGCCGACCTTGTCCGAACTCATCGCGGCTTTCCCCTCGCCTCGTCCAAGTTGACGGGCCTGTCTTCACTGGTCTCCTGATCGACCGTTGCCCGGTGAGTACGAGGGGGCAATTGAGATCCCATGCGGGGTACGTACAGTACCCCGGTGAAAGGGGCTTATGGTACGGCTGTGTGGTTTCCCGACCACTCAGCGCCTGGTGATTATCAGCTACGACTGCCTCAGCGACCTTCACATACTCATGGAAAGAGGGAGGGTTATTTCTTTTTGCCGTCATCCTTCTTGGGCGGCTCTTTACCTTCGGCAGTTTCGGCCTCGGTGGTGCCCTCGGCGGCTTCAGCACCCTCTTCGCCCTCGACGACTTCAGCCTCTTCCGCCTCCTCGACGGCGTCAGCCTTAACCACGGTAGGCGCGGCGATCACTACAACCGTACGCCGTTCGGAATCGAGAATATTCGCCTTGGGAATTGACACGTCCTTAACGTGAATGGAATCGCCGATGCCAAGATCGGTCACATCGAGTTCGATCTTGTCGGGAATGTCGGTCGGGAGACAGGAGACTTCCATTTCACGCATGGTGATCTGCATGATGCCACCGTCTGTCTTGACGCCGCGCGGAGTGCCGACAAAGCTGATCGGGATCGACAGGTACATCGGCCGGGTCATGGATATGGCATGAAAATCCAGATGGGTGATCTTGCTTGTCACCGGATCACGCTGGATTTCGCGCAACACAACCGTGTTCTTAGCGCCTTCCACGTCGAGACTGATCAACGTGCTGGCTCCGCCGGCCGCCTTCATGGCCGTGCGAAAAGCTCTCTCGTCGACTGAAATGGGGACAGGCTCAACTTCCGGGCCGTACACGACCGCGGGGATGTTGCCGGCCATTCTCTCGCGCCGAGCAAAACCTTTGCCCACCGAGTCACGCCGGGTAGCGGTAATTGGAACTTCTTTCATGGCAGCAGTAAATCCTCTATCTTCAGGGTCAAAAGACTATTTATGGCGTGTCCTTGAAGAGCGATGATACCGACTCTTCATCGAATATCCTATTAATTGTCTCGCCAATCAGTTCGGAACAGGTCAGAACTTCAAAGGTCTCAGGCAGCGAACGGCCGGACTGGTCCATGGAATCGGTGATGATCATCCTTTTTATCGGTGAGTTGCTGATTTTCTCGATGGCGGTGCCTGAGAGAACTCCGTGCGTACAGGCGGCATAGATGTCGAGAGCGCCACGCGCTTTCACGAAATGAGCTGCGGAGCAAATCGAACCGCCGGTGTCCACCATGTCATCCCTGATCAGTATATTCCGGCCTTCGACATTGCCAATCAGGTTCATAACCTCACACTCGTTGGCCCAGGGCCGCCTCTTGTCAACGATAGCCAGATCGGCGCGCAGCGCAGTGGCCGTAGCTCGAGCCATCTTTATTGAACCCACATCCGGCGACACCACTACCAAGTTCTCCAGGTTCATGGACCGGATATAGCCGTTGAAAATAACCGAGGAATAGAGATGGTCGTGCGGCAGGTCAAAAAAGCCTTGGATCTGGCTGGCGTGGAGATCCATCGTTATTACCCGGTCGGCGCCGACAGAGGTGATCAGGTTGGCCACCAGCTTGGCGGTAATGGCCACTCGCGGGCGGTCCTTGCGATCGGCGCGGGCATAGCCATAGTAGGGAATGACAGCCGTGATCCGCATGGCCGAAGCGCGGCGTGACGCTTCGATCAACATCAGGAGCTCCATCAGGTTCTCCGCCGGTGGATTGGTGGGCTGGATTATGAACAGATCGGCACCGCGGATATTGTCGTTTATCTGTATGAATACTTCGCCGTCGGAAAACTTGGTTACCGTGCAATCGGTAAGTCGTTTCCCTAAGTAGCCGGCGATTTTCTCCGCCAGTGACCGATTGGAGTTGCCGGTTACAAGTTTAAGTTCCTCGCGTACAATCATGGCTGCCTGACCGTTTTCAGATAAATCTCAAAGCTATTCGGTGTCATTCCCGGCGATTCGCCGGGGGCTCGACCTGGCGGAGTCTATGCTGGGGCGCCAGGATTCGAACCTGGGTATGCCAGCTCCAAAGGCTGGTGTCTT
>JAGLXI010000291.1 GCA_023132995.1 Candidatus Zixiibacteriota bacterium
GTGATCGTCGGACTGCCGAGCGGAGCACCATTAGCCCGGCCTAACGGGAGCCCCTATCCTTCACTCGGTACAGGCGTTTCACCGGAAGAGTATAGCGTGTCGTGTCGTCGTCGTTTATCTCGAATGTAAGTGAGTGTTCGAACTCTTTCTCTGCAACGCTCTCATGTACCTTGACAGCGCCCCAGGCCGAGTCGCCGGCCTTAACGACCTCCGGCAGTTTGACGTCGAAGAACTCGTTAGCATGGTCGATCAGGGTTATCCGGTAGTCAACCGTATCCCTGTTGTGGATATAGAACCTGGCCCGCAGGCGCGGCTTTGCCTTATACTGAGATACGTCGAGGCGGTACGGATCGAGCATGATCGGTCGGGCCTGCCGGGGATCAGCCAGCAGGTCGGCCTCGATTTTCAGGTAGACTTTGGCGTCGTCGGCATTCGTTTTCAGATTGGGACTTTTCGAGACCGGCCCCCGGTAAGACCTGGTGGAAAACAGAATCTCGAGTACGGTGCTGTCGCCCGGCGCCAGGACTGAATCGCGCAGCGGCGCCTCAGTGCATCCACACCCTGATTCAATCCTGGTGATTCGCAGCGTGTCGTCGCCTGTCGATTTGATCCGGAAACGGTGGCTAACCACGGCGTGCTGCGAAACACGCCCGAAGTCAAACGTACTCTCCGGTATCTCGATCATCGGGCCTGCCACCGCCATCGATGTCAATACTGCTACAACCGGCAGCGCAAAGAGGACAGTGTTCTTCGCTCTACTCAAGTTCGTTCCTCCACATAATTCTCAGTCCGGACAGAACCGGCCTTTGTCTCTAACAGGCTGCTGAAAAAGCGTTTCGTCATGATCGAAAACCGCCGGATTCGTTATGCCCGCGAAAGCGGGCATCCAGGAAGTCGTTGATACCAGTGGATTCCCGCCTGCGCGGGAATGACAGAGGAGCGGGAATGACATGTAATGGAAAACAGTTGCTGTGTTGCATTCTGTTCCGAGTTTTTCAACAACAACCATATGTGCTCGCTGACGGGGGGATATTGCCATGACCGGGAGCGGACGCAGTTCACTTTATGACACCAGGCTGAACAGCCGTTCCCAGCGAACCTTCTGGAAAAAGTGAACGAAGTTATACGCAAACATCCGCGGGACCGACAACGGATCCGTCGCTGACACTTCCGGCGAAGGGTACTTGCCGTCGTCCCAGGACCAATGGATAAGGATTGCCTCACCGAGTACGTTGCGTTGCGGGACTTCGCCCCACCAGCGGGAATCATATGAATTGTCGCGGTTATCACCCATCATAAAGTAGCTCTCGGGTGGCACGACATGAGGCCCGAAATTGTCGGGGCTGCTCACTCCACCCGGGCCGCGGGGCGTTATCCGTGATTTGACGTACTTGGACAGTTCCGGGTCGGGGAACTCCTCGCCGTTGACATAGAGAACCTTGTCCTTAATGAAGACGGTATCGCCGCCAACGGCAATACAGCGCTTGATGTACTTGGTCACGCCGTCCCTCGGGAAGATAAAGATCACCACATCACCCGGCTCTGGATTCCGTACGGCAGGCAGCTGCCAGTCCAGAAGGGGCAGGCGGGCGCCATAGATGATTTTGTTGGCCAGGAGGAAGTCGCCCACCAGCAGCGTATCCTCCATCGACTGCGAAGGAATCTTGTACGCCTCGACGATTGATGTCTTGATGAAGACAGCGAGAACAACCGCTATCAGAATCTGCTTGAAATTGTCCCAGACCGAAGACGTGAAAGTAGATTTGGCCATAATCAGGTTCCCGATATATTCTCAGGCCGGTGCGACCGTGTTTGCATTCCTTCCCTTTCTACGCGTGTTGAGGCCGGAAAGATTCAACAACCCGCGTTCGGCGGCAAACCGGGTTTCTTCCGATGACCCGTCGCGTATCAATCCCAATACCCCTGCACGAATCGTACCACGTCATTGTACGTCACAAACAGAATGAGAGACAGAATCAAAACCAAGCCTACCTGCTGCGCCCAGACGCGGGCTTTTATCGGCAGTGGCCCGCCCCGGATCTTCTCGGCTACCAGAAAACAGAGATGGCCACCGTCAAGAATTGGGATGGGCAGAATATTCAAAATAGCTAAGTTGATCGACAGTAGGGCCATAAAAATAAAGAGACTGGAGGCCCCCTTGCGCGCTTCCCGGCCCGACTGCCGAGCGATGAAAAGCGGACCACCGATGGCCTTGACGGACATCTCACCCGTCACGAACTTACCGAGAAATTGGACGGTACCTGCCACCAGAACGTGGGCCGTTACGAAACCGGTCCGAACGGACTCCAGGAAGCTCACCTTGTCATAGCGCATGATCTGCTGGCTGAAGCCGACTATGCCCACCGAATCAAGACCGCCGTCGGCGTTAGGCACACTGGTCACAATCGTAACCATCTCGGCCGTCAACGTGTCGCTCTCATGTACCCAGGTCAGTACCACTGGTTGCTCGATCCTGGAGTTGATTCGAGCCCTGAGAGAGTCCATGCTGGAGACGGCCAAGCCGTCGATCGCGATGATGGCATCGTTTGGCTTTAGACCGGCCCGGTCGGCGGGCGCATCAGGAATAACCTCACCGACAACAACCTGCTCGGGGTCAACAACCGGCCGGCCGCCGAAGTAGAAAACACCGATCAGAAGCACAATCGCCAGCACGTAGTTCATGAACGGTCCGGCGAATACCACGGCCGCGCGCTGCAGAATCGACTTGGACATGAACTCCCACGGCGCTCCGCTTGTTCCCTCGTTAGGATTGTCCCCGGCCATCTTTACGTAGCCGCCTAAGGGAATGATACCGATGCAGTATTTGGTCTCGCCGATCTTTTTCGAGAGAAGGTTCGGCGGAAAACCGAGCGAGAAGGTCTCCACCCTGATCCCCACCTTCTTGGCCACCAGGAAGTGGCCCAACTCGTGGATGAAGATCAACACTCCCAGAACAAAAATGAATGAAACAACAGTTACCATGCTCACAATCCAGCGTTTTTCGCGGCCCTTTGCCTTGCCATACGGTCAGCGCTCAGAATATCATCCAATCCCGGATCGGATACAACTTTTATTTCGTCGACCGTCTTTTCAATAATCGTCGCAATCCGGGGAAAACTTATGGCGCCCTCAAGAAACATCTCTACGGCTACTTCGTTGGCGGCGTTGAAGACGGCCGGGGCTGTTCCTCCCGTGCGCGCCACAGTGAAGGCCAGTCTCAGGGCGGGAAAGCGTTCGTAGTCCGGTTGTTCAAACGTGAGTTGGGACAGCTTGCCCAGGTCCAGGCGACCAAACTCCGAGGCCACTCTCTTCGGCCAGAAGAGAGCATACGTGATCGGCAGGCGCATGTCTGGGCTGGAAAGCTGGGCTATGATTGAGGAGTCGACAAACTCGACCATGGAGTGAACGATGGACTGCGGATGAATCACAACGGTGACTTTCTCGACCGGTACTTGAAACAGCGCCACCGCCTCGATCACCTCCAACCCTTTATTGACGAGGGTCGCGGAATCAATCGTGATCTTGCGTCCCATGTGCCAGGTAGGATGATTCAGCGCCTGCTCCGGCGTTATGCTCTCAAAGCTGTCGAGCGGGTAGCCGCGGAACGGCCCACCGGAGGCGGTAATAATGATGCGTTTCAGTTCATCCTCGCGACCGGCCGACAGGGCCTGCCAGATGGCTGAGTGTTCGGAGTCGATGGGGAGAATCTTCGCGCCGGTTTTCCCGAGCAGGGGCGGGAAAAGAGGTCCCCCGGCGACCAGCGATTCCTTGTTGGCCAGGGCCAGCGATTTGCCTGCCTCAACTGCGGCCAGCGAGGCCTTGAGCCCGGCGGCACCCACAACGGCGTTGACAACCATGTCGACACCATCCAGCGACGCCAACTCGATCATCTCCGCCTCACCGACCAGCAGCTTGATCGGTTGATCTTTCAGGGCTGCGGTGGCTTCGCCACTTTTTGATGAGTCGACAACGCAGGCGTACTCCGGCCGAAACTGTCGGCACTGCACGGCCAGCAGATCGACGTTGGTAAATGCTGCCAACGCCCGGATGTTGAACTGTCCCGGGTGTTGCTTGACCACTTCAAGTGTTGAGCGGCCAATTGAGCCGGTAGAGCCCAAGAGAACGAGATCGCGAACAGCCATACGATTTCTTAACGTGCCGGCGGCACTACTGTTCCGTGTTAAAGCTCAAGAAAAGCTGCCAGAAGGAACAACCGTCTTCCACGGTCCGATGCGCGGGAACCCGGCGCCCTATTCTTCAGGTTGATTCCCCTCGGCGTCCGATATGAACACTTTCCGCAGGTAGACATCCGGCTCGGGCTTGGACATTTCACCCTGTGGATTGGGCACCACCGGGACTGCGGCCAGCGCGTGAAGGACATCGTATCCCTTGATCAGTTGACCGAATACGGTGTACTGGCCGTCAAGCCCCCGGCATCCCTCCCTGGTGAGACAGATGAAAAACTGGCTGGATGCGGAGTTCGGCGATCGGGACCGGGCCATGGAGAGCGTACCCTCCTGGTGCGGCAGCTTGGAGAACTCCGCCGGGAGGTAGTACCCGGCATTACCCATGCCGGTTCCTAAGGGGTCGCCGCCTTGTATCATGAAGCCCTTGATGATTCGGTGGAAAATAGTACCACTATAGAAGCCGTCCATGGTACGGGCGACAAAAGAGTCAGCATGAGCGGGGGCTACGTCGCGATATAACTCTATGGCCATACTTCCGAAATCGGTGACCACAGTAACGAACTTGTTGTTCTCATCGCGGATCGGGAAACGCTTCGCGGCGGGCGTGACCTCTTCCTTGGCCGGAGCCTTGGCTTCGACCTTCACGGTACTGTCGCTCTCGGCCTCCTGTTTGCTGGAACACCCGGCTTGCCCTATCGTCAGGAGGAAACTGGCCAGCAGTGTCACGGCGACGGTTTTCATTGGTCTTATCCCTTTCGTATTGGTCGCTGCCATCAATTTGGCATGAATATAGACATCGCTCGTAACGGTGTCAAGATTCCAATCGCGGGTGTCAAGGCAAAATAGAAATGT
>JAGLXI010000292.1 GCA_023132995.1 Candidatus Zixiibacteriota bacterium
TCCCAAGTGCGGCAAGATGCGGGCGATTGGATCCATCGAACAGCTTCGCAACGAAGCCAAGGAGCTTCCAGAGGAAGTCGACCTGCACAAGCCGATGATGGACAAAATCAAGCTCGCTTGCGACTGCGGCGGAAGCATGACGCGTATTCCCGAGGTGCTTGATTGCTGGTTTGACTCCGGCTCCATGCCCTACGCACAGTGGCACTACCCGTTTGAGAACGAGGCCGAGTTCAAGATAAAATATCCCGCCCAGTTCATCAGCGAGGCGGTCGACCAGACGCGCGGCTGGTTCTATTCGCTTTTGGCTATCTCAACACTGCTGTTTGACAAGCCCCCGTTTGAGAATGTCATCGTCCTGGAGTTCATTCTCGACATAGAGGGCAAGAAAATGTCCAAACACAAAGGGAACGTGACCGATCCCTTTGTGACCGTCGACCGTTTCGGGGCCGACCCGACCCGATGGTACCTGGTGTCAAATTCCAGCCTCTGGTTGCCCACGCGCTTTGACGCGGATGGCCTGGCGGAAGTCGTGCGTAAGTATTTCGACACCCTGCGCAACACCTATTCCTTCTTTGCCATCTACGCTAACATCGACCAGGTCGCCGACCGGGCTTCCGCAGAGAGCGTCTCGGTAGAGGCCTATCTCGAAGCCAAAGCCGGCGAGCCCGACCGCTTCGACCGCTGGATCGTCTCCCGCTACAATACCCTCGTGAAGGAAGTAACCGGCTATTTTGACAGCTACGAAATAACCCGTCCCGTCCGGGAGATTCAGCATTTTGTGATTGAGGAGCTATCCAACTGGTACGTCCGCAGCAATCGCCGCCGCTTCTGGGCCAAGGGGGACGACCCGTCCAAGATGCGCGCCTATCTCACTCTCTATCGCCTGCTGCTGGGCCTTGCCAAACTGACCGCCCCGGTGACGCCGTTTATGTCCGAACTTCTGTTTGCCGAACTCACCGGCGGGCGGGCGGAGTTGTCGGTGCACATGGCGGCATACCCCGAAGCTGACGAGGCGCTGATTGACGGGCAACTCGAAGATGCCATGGCGACCGTGGCAAAGCTCGTCTCCCTGGGGCGGGCTGCTCGTTCCCACAAGAATCTCAAGGTGCGGCAGCCTCTCTCGGCGTTGCTGATCGGCCTGCCGACGGCCCGCTTCGAGAAGCTGTCCGAACTGCTGGACATTGTCAGGGACGAGCTGAATGTCAAGCAGGTCAGCCTTCTCGATGATCTCGACAAGTACGTGACCTACTCGGCCAAGCTGAACTTCAAGACAGCCGGTCCGAAATTAGGCGCCCGCGTGAAAGATGCCGCCGCCTTTGTAAACGGTCTCACACCAGAGCAGGTAAAGGAGTTTGCTCGGAGCCACCGGATGACGTTTGCGATTGACAATAGAGAAGTCCTCCTCACCGATGAGGAAGTCGAGGTGAGCAGGCAGGAAAAAAACCGCTTCGCGGTGGAAAGCGACGGCGCTCTGTCCGTAGTTCTCACCACCGATCTGACTGGGGAACTCATCGACGAGGGCTTCGCCCGCGAATTGGTAAGCAAGATCCAGAACATGAGAAAGGCCACCGGGCTTGAGGTCACCGACCATATCCAGATCACCCTGCGGGCCTCCGAGCGCGTAGAGCAGGCTGCGCGCGCCTATGACGAGTTCATCCGCCGTGAGACCTTGGCCGAGAAGCTCCTGTTTGTCGACAAACCCGAAACCGGGAACGCCAAAGAGTGGGATATTAACGGCGAGCGTACCACCATTTCGGTCGCTAAAGTATAACCGCACGGAGTTGCTGATGCGTAAGAGGGAGTTGATAAAATACGAGAAGCTGCTGATGGCCAGGAAGAAGGCCCTCCTCCAGGAGATGGGGATCATCATGGAATCGCACATCGCCACAACGATCAAGGAATCCACCGGCGACCTGTCCTCCTACTCCTATCACATGGCAGACCAGGGAACTGACGCCATGGAACGTGAATTGGCTTTTATGTTCGCTTCCAAGTCCGGTCGCCTGGTCTACCACATTGACGAAGCACTGCGGCGTATCAAGGACGGCTCCTACGGCAAGTGCCTCAACTGCGGCAAGCAGATAAACAAGGAGAGGCTGGAGGCCGTCCCGTACGCCCGGCTCTGCATCGCCTGCAAGTCATCGGAAGAGGAAAAAAAGACTGGTCGCAAGTAAGCTCGACAGAAATGTTCTTTGGCCTGCTCTGATTATTGCGACCGTCGTAGCAGTCGATCAGATTTCCAAGGCGCTGGCCGTCAGCCACCTTACCGATGGCACATCGGTCGAGGTCCTGGGCCGCTTTCTAATGCTCACCCTCGTTTACAATGAGGGAGGCGCCCTGGGAACCAATTTCGGTTCATCGGTGTATTACCTTGTCTCGTCGCTGCTCGTCCTGGGTTTCGTACTATACTACCTCTACCTCAATCGACACAACCGGATGATCGCCTGGCCGCTGGCTTTCATTTCCGGAGGCGCGCTCGGCAATATCCTTGATCGCATTCGCCTGGATCGGGTGATTGACTTCCTTGACGTCGACTTCTTTGATGTCGATATTCTCGGCCTCCACCTTGAGCGCTGGTGGACATTCAACATCGCCGACGCCGCTATCACCTGCGCCATTATCGTTCTCGTTGGGTCGCTTCTCTTCAGTCCAAAAGCGCCAAAGAGCCCACCAACAGCGGAACAGCCGTAGCGCCCCCCCCTTGCAGGTAGTGGGTCAGTTTAAGGGTTTGCTCAGGATTTGTGCGATGTTCAACAGAATAAACCGGACTATGGAGTCCAAATAGGCATAAGATCAATCATATCCTCGGTCAGGAGTTCGTCCATAAAACCTCGAATAATAACATACTGACGTAAGATAGGATTATTGAATCTATATTGATGTCTATATTTATCGCCTATTTTGGAAAGCACGTTAGCTCTTCCTTCTGTGCAGAAATTAGCGAGATGCTGCGCGTATTGACCAATTTCAAAAGGCTTTCCCTTGATTCTACTCAATGGTGTGCGAATTTCTGCCAAGCTAAAATAACCAAGATCATCACCTTTAACTAAGGCACACGCCAACAAGACTTCTTTATAAAGGTGACCCTTGTGTGAACTTGATGTGGCTTTTTGATAATCACTGGTTACTGTTTGTTGTGCATCTTTTACGGCCTGCTCTATAGCTTTATTTACATTTGGTAATGTTACTCTGATTTGTTCTGAGCGCAAACACACTCTTACAGCTTCGCGCCCTAATAGATGGGTATAGTGGGGTAGACCTTGTGACAAAATTACGATACGTTCTCGTGCGTCATCATCTATTTCCATAGACAACTCTTTCAGCCCTTTGTCTAATATCCCATTCAACTCATCAACTGTCATACGAGGAATCCTTACCTGAATCAGAGAACGTACAATAGACTCATGGCTCTTAATCAAATCATCTACCGCATCACCGACTCCAACTAAAACCAATGTGCCATCAATTCCGTAGTCAGATAATGCTTTCATGGTATCAGCAAAGTTGCGATCTGTATCGTTGTTTTGTATGCGATCGAATTCATCAAAAATGAAAACCATGGATTTCTTTGTTCTCTTGAAAGCCTTGATAATATCATTCGGTACTATGACTTTCCCTAATCCAGACGATAAATCCATTACTATCTGTTTAGTTTCTGGTTCAAACCCTACGGTCGGATATTCTGATATATGCACAATTTCTCTTAGGGCTTTCCTCCAAGCATTGCTAAAATTGTCTGAAGTATCACAATTGATTTTTGTTACAAGAACATCTTCCCGTCCTATATTTTTTAAAACTTCATGTAGGATGTTGGCAAGAGATGTTTTACCAACACCCCTCTCTCCATAGGTAATTGCATGCTGTCCTTTTCCTGTAATGGCATCAATTAGCCTCGTCAATTCATCAAGGCGTCCAGAAAAGAGAGAGTATTTGTCTATTGGTGCTGCTGGACTAAAGGCTATTCCGGCCTTAAGTTGCAGACTTTTGAAATCTGTCGGCATATTAACAGCTCTCCTGATTCTTGAACTGCATGTAATCCGCTATTGTGATCCCATACTATGATGCTCCAACCCCAAAGTCAACACACAAGTTCGGCTAATTTCAAAAAAACCGCCCAGTACCCCGCCTTTCAAAGTCAGCGCGGGTGCCAGAGAAAACGGCTCAGGTCAATTCTGTCATTTGTGTCAAACGTTATCCCCTCGCAGATTAATAGTTCCTTCTGCATTTCATAGCCGTGGCCTGGGCGCAGGGATATGCGCCCTTCCCGGTTGACAACCCGGTGCCAAGGAAGTCTCTCCTTGCGCGATGAGGAGTGCAGCACCCGAATCACCTGACGGGCGGCGCGGGGATTGCCCGCCAGGGCCGCCACCAGACCGTAGGTAGCCACTCGCCCGGCAGGTATCGACCTGACGACCTCAACTGCGCGCTCGTGGAAACTCCCGGCCATGCTGAGACCCTCTATGCGTCTATATTGTAATCTACCTGTCTGGACGTAGATTGCCAGCCCAGGTTTCAAAAAGAGCAGTCTCGGCGCATCTGCGGTGTGCTTTTCAGTCTGATTGTTTTTTGTTTTCCTGACCTCGATTCCATCTTCGGGGGTCGTTTTGACCGCCATATCCTGCAGCTATTTACCTTGGGTTTTTCAACTCGCCGGGTGGAGCGTTTCTTCACCGAGTTCTTTGGCCGATATGGCCTTGGTGCCCAGACCGTCTCGGATCTCCTGAAACGGGTCTCGGGTGAGCTTCACGAGTATCGAACAGCCTCTCTGAGCGATGATGTTCGTTATCTGTATCTGGATGGTTTGTATCTGACTATACGGGCCGCTTCCAAGCGCAAGTATGTGGTGTTGTTTGCGATAGCCGAAGACACCAATGGTTCTCAGAGCATTGTAGGTTTCCAGGTTGTGACCTCGGAGAAGAACGTTCACTGGCAGACCTTTCTGGACAGTCTCTATCGGCGCGGCCTGAAAGGCAAGCAGCTACAACTGGTGGTCACCGCCCGATTGCTCAGCTTGCAATCAAACTTTGACCGTAATACTTGTCTGATCTTTCGCATGGATAATCGCTTCCCCGGCGTCCCCTTAGTAGACTTCGTTTTCAACTTCTGATCTTCCTGATGGACGACGACTGCTTCAATTCACGCTTCTGCTTGACGCGCGGCGTATATCGTGGCAAATTGCTGAGAGCAAACCACGCGGCAGGACTTTGTGAAACGCTACGAACTCATAGAGCACATGGCCGACATTGCCATCAAGGCGTACGGCGACAATCTCCCGGAGGCGTTTGCCGCCGCGGCCGACGGCCTGTTCGAGATCATGACAGGCGGGACCGACATTGAAGCAAAGCGGAACGTTCGCCTTGAGGCGAAGTCAATCGACCGAGAGGGACTGCTGGTCGGTTTTCTCTCGGACCTGCTGCTGCAATTTGAAGTGGAACAATTGGTGTTGAAGGATTTTGAGGTCACTTTCGAGCGGGAAAACTCCCTGACGGCGACGGCGCACGGAGAGAGGTTCGACGAGAAAAGACACGCTCACGGCTACCATGTCAAGGGCGTCTCTTATCACATGATGGAGATTGTTGACGGCAAAGGTACCGCGCCAAGTCATGTGCAAGTGCTCTTTGATATCTAACGCGGTTGCGTGAGCTTGCTATGAAGACGTATGTCAAACGACCTATAAACAAGGTGGGTATGTGGCTATGAGTTGGCAAGGTCCCCTCAATAAAATAGACGATTGCCGGTATGAAATCCCGGTGTCTTATCAAAGCGAAGCGATGAAGCGCCTCGGACTGCGGATGCGCGTGCCCGGCCTGATCTTTGCCGATGAGAAGTTGCTTGAGCTGGTCACCCGGGACAACTCGCCCGAGCAAGTGGTCAACGTGGCTACCCTGCCCGGAATTGTCGGCCACTCCATCGCCATGCCGGACATTCACCACGGTTACGGCTTTGCAATAGGAGGCGTGGCGGCTTTCGACGCCGACGAGGGAATTATATCCCCGGGTGGAGTGGGATACGACATCAACTGCGGGGTTCGCCTCCTGCGGTCCGACCTGATGCTTGGGGATGTCCGGCCGCGCATCGAATCGCTGGTGGACACGATTTTCAATAATGTTCCATCGGGGATTGGCTCCAAAGGCAAAGTTCGCCTGTCGCTGCAGGAAGTGGATGACGTGCTCCGCAATGGCGCTGCGTGGGCCGTGGGTCGGGGCTACGGCTGGCCTGAGGATCTGTCGGCCATGGAGGAAGGAGGCTGTATTGAGGGCGGCGATCCCGCCCTGGTCAGCGATAACGCCAAGAAGCGCGGCGCTCCGCAAGTGGGTTCACTCGGAGCGGGGAATCACTTTCTGGAAGTCCAGCGGGTGGATGAGATCTACGATCATGAGACCGCCGTTGCTTTCGGGATCACCGAGGTTGACCAGGTGACGGTGATGATTCACACCGGCTCGCGCGGCTGCGGTCACCAGATTTGTACCGATTATCTCGACATCATGCGGCAGGCCAACAAGAAGTACAATCTGCCCCTGGTGGACCAGGAACTGTCCTGCGCCCCGGCCGCCTCCGACGAGGCGCAGGCGTACTTCTCGGCGATGAAGTGCGGGGCCAACTTCGCTTGGGCCAACCGGCAGATGATCGTCCACTGGATACGGGAGTCGTTTGAAGCGGTGTTCGGCAAGTCCGCCCGGGACCTGGGACTGATGCAGATCTATGACATCGCTCACAATATCGCTAAGTTGGAGGAACACGAGGTCGAGGGTCGCCAGCGAAAGCTGTATGTCCACCGCAAGGGGGCCACGCGGGCTTTTGGCCCCGGTCACCCGGAAGTCTCACCGCAGTATCGGGCGGTCGGCCAGCCGGTGTTGATCCCCGGCGACATGGGCACCGCCAGTTACCTTCTGGTTGGCACCGGCGCGGCTATGGAAGAGACTTTCGGATCCTCTTGCCATGGTGCGGGAAGGATGCTCTCCCGTCACGCCGCCAGGAAGCGCCTTCCCGTGGACAGGGTCATGGCTGAGCTTGAGCGGCAGAAGATTTACCTGCGGGCCAAAAATCGCAGGCTGATATCGGAAGAAGCCCCCGATGCCTATAAGGATATCGATGCCGTAGTTGACGTATCGCACAACTCCGGCATCGCCAGAAAAGTGGCCCGCCTCAGGCCGATAGGAGTGGTTAAGGGCTGAGCGGAATAACGCCGCCTGCCGTCACTCTGTGAAACTCAACTCGGCGGCTTTGATTCTGCGTTGGGCCTCCTGCCAGTCTTCAGAATCGTTACCGTGGCCGTTGCCCCGCTGCTCATAGAGAGAGTAGGCTACTCTGCCCACGAGTTGATTGTACAGGTCCTCGTCTCGCTCGCCGTTTAATTCGATGGTCGCCGCAGTGCCGTCCCCGGAGATCACGGTCAACTGCACGTCCCTGCCGTCATCGTCCTTGTTGAGCAACACTTTCGACGGCTGCTTGATCGACACCACCGGTTCGTCGATCGACTCCGCGTAGCCAAGACCCGCAAAGAGCTGGATCCCGTCGATTAACCGGCCCTTCTTTTCGAGTGCGACTCCCAACAGGGCCGCCCGCTCAGTTGCCGGGGTTCGGTCGCTACCGTCCGCCGCCACCCTTATCGTGGCCGGACGGTACTGATTGCTGGAACTGAATTTCTTCAGGAACCGTGACCAGTTGTTTCGCTTGATTTCGCTGACCATTGCAACCTCCTTGCCGTCATGCGTCATGCTCACGACGGCCCTCTGCGTCTGTGAGATTCCCAGCCCGTGCCATATTATATACTTCGGAACAGTCCCGGGTCGACTTAATCCCCTTATCAGTCTCACAAGCACGAGTTCGTGATACGATTGCCGTGGTCAGAATATGGAAGAAGGTTGCAAAACGGCCACCGTAGCGGATATTCACGCGTGGCAGGACGGCGCGATGCGGTATCCGCTTGAAAAGGGCAGGGGAAACCCCGAATCCCCGCGCTGATTGGGCGTTTCCGCATCGCAGAGGTGATCCTTATTTATCTGATATGCCTCGGCGATCTCTGTGGCCGTTGCCGGGACGGGCGCCTTGAAGTTGAAATCACCCATGTTCAGGCCTATCTCCTGCGCCATTTCCGGGATGGTCATAACAATGTGCCGGGCTATCCGACCAAGAGTACGGTGTGGCCCCCGGCGACTTCCTACTTCAGCGACTCGTCGGAGAGGGCGTATAGTGTCTTGGCCATCAGGGTTGAGTCTTGCCCCCAGGCTTCATCGAATTCCTTGATCGGGCGATATATCTGTGGTCTTCCTGTTATCCAGTAGAGTATTTCCTAAGTCAGTCCACAACAGGGTCTGTGACGGATCAGTCATCAGACCTACACACTCTCCCTGGTCGGGTCATTGTTTAGAATGGCTTCAATCTCGTCAAGAACATCCTGCGCCAGTTTTACCCCGGAGGCGATCACATTTTCCTCCACCTGTTTCACGGAGGTAGCGCCGGTGATGGCGCAGCTTATCTCAGGCCGCCTCAGCACCCAGGCGAGGGCCAGTTGTGAAAGGCTCAGGTCAATCGACCCAGCCAGCTTTTCCAGTAGCGGGGCCTTGTCGATATTCTCCCCCGTGAGGTCGTCCTTGAGCCAGTCGGTTCTTTCGCCTCGGCTGCCGGCGGGAGCGCCGTCGCTATACTTGCCGGTCAGTAGACCCTGGGCCAGCGGCGACCATACCACCAGTCCCATCCCGTACCGGTTGCAGGTGGGCATAATATCGGGTTCTATGTGCCGATCGAGCATGTTGTAACGCGGCTGTTCCACTGACGGCGGATAGGCCAGCCATTTTCGAGCGTCGCCGATAGCTCGCTCGATTTGGGCAGCATCCCAGACGGAGGTCCCCCAATACAGGATTTTGCCCTGGTGGACAAGGTCGTCCATGGCGCGGACGGTCTCCTCGACCTCCGTTTCCGGGTCAAAGCGGTGGCAGAAATACATGTCCAGGTAGTCGGTTCCAATTCGCTTAAGTGATCTCTCGACCGATTCCATGATATGCTTGCGGCTGAGTCCGCGGTCGTTCACGTTATCCGACATCGGCCAGAACAATTTGCTGGAGATGACCAGGTCGGAGCGGCGCAGGTCTTTGACGGCCGCGCCCACGATCTTCTCGGCCATGCCGCGGGAGTAGATGTCGGCGATGTCGATGAAGTTGATCCCCCGTTCCACGGCCGCAGTGATTATATCAGCCGCCCTGCTCTGGCTTACACTGCCGCCATACGTCAGCCAGGCCCCGATAGCGATTTCGGAGACCTTAAGGCCGCTCGTGCCTACCTGTCGGTAATTCATAATACCCTTTCTTCTTCCATCTACCCGGCAGTGGAACATAGTACCCAATAACGCGCGTGTTGGCAACTCTGTTCATACCGCCTCGTACAGCCTTGATCGAGTGGAAACCCTGCTCGATTCCGATACTTGAATTCGACCGCGAAAGAAGTATATTCCTTAAGCTCCACAGGGAGTTCGGCCCCGCTAAGTGTGGCCGGGAAAGCACGAGAAACTTGTGTGCCACAGGTGAAAGAAAAACCGCCCCCGCCCGACTCTGACCGGTCGGCGACCCAGACCCCGCCCGCCCGCCATTCCCGGCGTGAGGTGTGGAGGATGTTCGACCGTATCTCCCGTCGGTACGATCTGCTGAACCGGCTTCTCTCC
>JAGLXI010000293.1 GCA_023132995.1 Candidatus Zixiibacteriota bacterium
ACATTCTTCAATGAGGCAACGCGGGCGGTCATTTCTGTGCAACCAGCTCTTTCACGAACTGTGGCAGGGCAAAGGCCGCACGGTGGGTCTCGGCATTGTAGTAGCTAGTTGACAGGTTCAGTCTGTCGTATCGTTCCTGATCAAATCCTGAGAGGGGGTCGTGCTTCTTGCTGCAAAAAGCGAAACACCACAGGCCGGAAGGATAGATCGGCATGAAGCAGGTATATAGCCTGGCTATCGGGAACACCTCACGAAGGTTGCCGTGGATCGCCCGCACCGTTCTCTTGTTGTAGAAGGGCGATTCCGTCTGGGCCACCAGTATGCCGTCGTCGCTGAGCCGGTCGTACACTTTCCGGTGGAAGGCCTTCTGGAACAGGTCGGCCGCCGGGCCGATGGGATCGGAGAGATCAAGAATGATAACATCGAACTTCTCGCCACCCTCTTCGATGAACTCCTTGCCGTCCCGATAGATGATTTCTGCCCGCGAGTCGTTCAGGCCCGCGCATAGATAGGGGAAATGCTTGCGGGAGGTCTCGACCACCATCCTGTCTAACTCGCACATGACACAGCTTTCCACTTCGGGGTGTTTCATGACTTCCGTCAGTGCCCCGCAGTCCCCGCCGCCGATGATCAATACTTTGCGCGGAGCCGGATGGGCAAACAGTGGCACGTGAGCGATCATTTCGTTATAGGCGTTGTTGTCGTTATCACAGACCATCAACGACCCGTACAGAACCAGCATCTTCCCGAAATCCTCGGTCTGCAGTACGTCGATGCGCTGGAACTCCGACTCCAGTGATTCCACCACCCGCTCGACCTTCACGGTCAGGCCCGACAGCCCGTCATGCAGTTCGTTATACCAGACGTTCCAGAGATCGGTCATGCCCTCTTCGGATATGTAGGTCTTGCCGATCCTCTTGTTGTTACTCATGGGCGATTCACTCCACAACCGTGTACTCCGCACGGCGCAGGGCATTGAAGCCCGAACCCGAGACAGCGCAATAGGCGCCGGTAGCCATGAAGGCCATGCGGTCGCCCACCTCGTGCTCGGGGATCATCAAACCATCGTACATGACGTCGAACGAATCACAGGTGGGGCCGGCCAGTACCGACAGGCGTCCGGCCCCCTCTTTGGCGGTGACCACCGGGTACTGACAGTGATCATACACGATTCCCGAGAACGTGGAGTACAGGCCGTCGTCGAGATAGTACCAGATTTTGCCGTCGCGCAGCGCTTTGCCGACGACGGAACAGATCAGCGTCACGCTGGTGGCGGCGATGAATCGTCCCGGCTCGCTGACGACCCTGATGCCGGGCCTGATGTCCCTGTCGAGAGCTTGCGCAATCGGGGCGCAGAAGTTATCGATGGCCGGAACGGGTTCGACGTATGCGACCGGAAAGCCGCCGCCGATGTCCAGCACTCGCACATTCAAACCGGCAGTTTCCAGAGCATGGATCAGTTCATGTGACGTTTGAATTGCCTTCACGTAGTTCTCCGGATATATACACTGCGACCCGACGTGAAAGCAGAGGCCGTAGAACTCGTGCCCGGACTGCTCGACCTGGCGCGCCAGCGGAAGCACCTCGCCGGCCGTGCAGCCAAACTTGTACTGGAGATTCACTACGGCGTGCCGGATGGTTCCGATCCGGAAGCGAACCAGTATCTTCAGTCTCTTGTCCCGATAGCGGGCGAGCTTCCTTACTTCCTCCTGGTTGTCGACCACGAACACCTCGACCCCTCTTGCTACCGCCTGGTCAAACTCCCACGCGGACTTTATCGGGTGCGAATGGATAAGACCGGCCGGATTGATACCGGTTTTCAGAATGGTGTCGATCTCGCCCGCGGAGCAGACATCGAAGTTGCCACCCTGCCGGACGACCTCGTCAATTAGCAACGGGTGGTTGTTGGGTTTCACGGCGTAGTGTATGTGCACACGCGGGAGAGCCGCCTTGAGAGAGCGGTAGTTGCTGCCGATTTCACTTTGGCTGAGAAACATGGTCGGAGTCTGGAAACTCTGATCCGACAGCAACTCCCGCAAGAGTCCGGCGTCGACTCGGCGTGAGAGTTGTCGCCTTTCTAACACCGACAAGCTCATGGAGTGTGTCATGATTGTGCTCTCCTCAACCGGCAAGGGCTTCGACCGTATCGGACGGAGGCACCGGTTTGTGGTCAATGACCTCGTCCTCCGGCGACGGCAGGCCGCGTTGTATTTCCCGAAGCTGCATCGACGTCGCTTCGAGAGCTTCTTCGAGATACTCGGCAGCCTTGCCCGGATCGACACTCTCACCGCAGGTAAAAATATCCGCCGCGGCATAACCGTACTCCGGCCAGGTATGCAGCGAAATGTGTGATTCGGCAATGACCACCACACCAGACACACCGTGAGGGTTATAACGATGAAAGACCGATTGCACGATTGTGGCGCCGGATCTTCGAACGGACTCGTTAAGCAACTGCTCCACTAACTGGACATCATTGAGCGTAGTCCTATTGCAGCCGGAAAGCTCCATGATCAAGTGGCGTCCAAGAATTTTCATCCTTATACCTCCTTTGCCGGGTTAAGGGTTGTCGCTCACATCTGCGGCGGCGTGGTTATCCACAGCAGCGACACGTCGCGTCCGCCTTCATTCCCTATCTGATGCGGTTTGTTGGATTCAAAATAGAAACAGTGTTTGCCGGGCACTTTGAAGCTCTTCTTGCCGATCCTGAGCGTTGCCGTCCCCTGCAGAACATAACCGAATTGCTCACCCGGATGCGGGTCGCGCTCCTCGAGACTCTCCCCCGGTTTCAAGTGGAGCATGATAGGGTCCATCAGGTTGTTTGTCGATCCCGGCACGAGCAATTCGAATCGATGAACGCCGCTGCCTTCCACGGCCACCCGCTCGGACGGCCGGTAGACAGCGCGCTCTTCGTCGGAATCGGAGAAGAAATCCGAGAGA
>JAGLXI010000294.1 GCA_023132995.1 Candidatus Zixiibacteriota bacterium
TCGGATCCGGAGACACCACTGCCGCTCTGCATGCCGTAGTCATCGTACATATATCCTCCTTGCTCAGGGTCCTGGGTTTTGGAGGTCGCAGCCCAATAAAACGGGCATCTACGTCCCTTAGATAATGGTTATCGACAGAGCCGACATCCGGCTTTAGCCTGTGGCCGCAAGACGGGCGCGGAATAGCCAACTGCGAAGCATCGGCCGTACCCCAGCCATCCGGTAGCACGGACGACAAAGCGGCGCTTGTAGCTTGACGATAATGACAATAATACCGATACTGACAGACTCAAACTCAGGATGACCAGACAGCATGGTACTTTTTGATCTATTGAGAAGAGGCGCGGCCATTTCCCCTGACGCAACCGCCGTTACGCACGGCGGACGGGCGGCCAGTTATCGGGAGCTGCTTCTTGCGTCGGACAAGATATCCCGCCGGCTCAGTCGGGCCGGATTTGAGACCGGTTCCCGGGTGGCCATACTCTATGAGAACTCGATTGAATACGTAATGCTCTTTTTTGCCGTTCTGAGGGCAGGGTATGTCGCGGTGCCGCTGGACAGTTCACTCAAATCGGAGAAGCTGCGCTTTGTCATAGAGGATTGCCAGGCCCGGGGTCTGTGTATCCAGGCCAAATTCGCAAAGCACCTTCCTGACATTGTGAAAGAAGAGTCCCCGGTGAAGTTTATCATTGCCGACGGCGAGGTCGATTCCGGCCACGCAGCAGCCGAAACAGAGACGCTGCCGAATATCTTGAAGCAGGTTGATGAGAGTAGCTTCGAGGAACTGATTGCCGGCATCGACATTGTAGCACCGCTGGAACACCTGACGCACGATACAATGCCGACCTGCCCGGATGACCTGGCAGCAATATTCTACACCTCCGGAAGCACCGGTGTCCCCAAGGGGGTGATGCTGTCGCACCGTAACCTGATCTCGAACACGGTGGCGACCGTCGAGTACCTTCGGCTTGCAAACGATGATTCGGTGATAATGATTCTGCCGTTCTACTATATCTACGGCAATTCGCTTCTGCTGACCCACATGATGGTGGGTGGGCGGGTTGTGATAGACAACCGTTTTGCCTTCCCCCAGGTCATTTTACAGACAATGTTAAAGGAGCGGGTAACGGGATTTTCCGGCGTGCCGTCCAATTTCATGATCCTCTTGAACAACGCCAACTTCTGTTCGCAGGGTTTAGGGGAACTCCGTTACTTGACACAGGCCGGCGGAGCGATGGCCCCCGAGATCATCCGCAAAGTCATGACCGCCTTCCCCGATAAACAGATATTCATCATGTACGGTCAGACGGAGGCCTCACCACGCGTTTCCTACCTTCCGCCGGAGCGACTCGCGGAGAAAGTCGGGTCTATCGGTATCCCCGTGCCGGGGGTGACAATTACAGTCGCCGACAAGGACGGACAGGAGGTGCCTATTGGCGAAGTGGGGGAGATTACCGTTTCCGGGGATTGCGTCATGCTTGGCTACTGGAACCAACCCGAGGAAGAGAGCCAGGTCCTACGAGATGGCCTGCTTCTCACGGGTGATCTTGCCCGCCGCGATGGGGAAGGGTATCTGTACATTGTCTCGCGCAAGAAGGACATTATCAAGGCTGGCGGCAACCGTGTCAGCGCCAAGGAGATCGAGGAACGTTTGCTGGAAAACGGCAAGGTGGAGGAGGCGGCCGTGATAGGTGTGCCCGACAGCGTTCTTGGCGAAGCGATCAAAGCGGTAGTGGTGCTCCGAGACGGCGTGACAGCCGACGAAAAGTAACTGCAGGATCACTGCCGGGCGGCGCTGGCAGCGCACAAAGTGCCGAAATATGTCCGGTTTATCGATGTTCTTCCGAAGTACGCGTCAGGCAAGATCAACAAGGCGGCCCTTTCGGAATCGCAGTGATATTGACGACTCCTGTCGAGTTTCAGGCTCGCGGATAGTCCGCTTTCCTGCCGTAGAGCACGTCGTCGCCTATTACCGATATCCAGCGGGCGAATGCTGATCTCCTGATACCGGCGCGAACAAGGTCGTGCACAAAGGTCGGCGGGTGGCTGTAGGGGCAGACTTTCATACACATGCCGCAGTCGGTGCCGATCAACCGCCAGTAGCGGATACACTTTTCCACGTTCAGAGGCCATTTCTCGACACCCCTGACCCACGACTTTGCATTCTTCGGTATGGCGCCTGAGGGACAGTTCGTTGCGCACTTGAGACACTTCTCGCAGAAGTCCTGTACGCCGAAACGGATAGGACGACTGTCGGTGATTAGCGGCAGGTCGGTACTCACCGCTCCCAACCGCATTCTGGGGCCGAAGACCGGCGATATCAGGTACCCGGAGCGTCCCAATTCGCCGAGACCGGCTTCATAGGCGACTGGAGGCAACATGATCTGGTAGTTGCTCCCGGCCACATGCGCCCGCGCCGGGTAGCCCAGAGAGCGGATATAGTGCGCCAGCGATATCGAAATGTGGCTTCCCCTTAGATACTGAAGTGCCGATTCCACCGTCATCGGGAGACGGGGAGCGGTCTCTACCTTCCAGTAGTCCATCTCGAGTGCGAAGACAATGGCGTATTTGTGATTGTTTGTGATCTCGGAGCCCCAGGGTTCCGGGCCGCGGCCGACGTGTGAGTACACATACCTCGAGTTTAACCTGGCAATACCGACGGCATCAGCGCCAAGGCTGGTAGCCAGATTCTTGATCTCCCGGGTCATTCTGG
>JAGLXI010000295.1 GCA_023132995.1 Candidatus Zixiibacteriota bacterium
ATCATCGCGCCCACCAACAGCATCTGGACGCGCGACTACGGTCCCTGGTTCATATTCCAAGAGGACGGCCGCATGGCCATTGTGGATCATATCTACAATCGGCCGCGCCCCTACGATGATCTGATCCCGGGCGTCATCGGTTCGCAGTGGGGTCTCAATGTCTACGGCATGGACCTGGTTCACACCGGAGGCAATCACATGTCCGATGGCCTGGGCATGTCCATGTCGACGTACCTTGTTTATTCCGAGAACTCGAATAAAACTAACGACCAGGTCGATTCCATCATGCAGGTTTACCTTGGAAACGACTACACCGTTCTCTACTTCATTGAGACCGGCGGGATTCACCATATCGACTGCTGGGCCAAGTTCCTCAATCCAACCACCGTCCTTGTCAAGGATGTCTCTCCCAGCGATGCCAGCTATGAGTTGTTGAATAGTCGCGCCGACCAGCTCGCGCAGCAGATCAGCGCCTGGGGTCAGCCGTACACCGTCGTTCGCATATATTGCCCTTACCCTACGGCCTATACGAACTCGATAATCCTCAACGACAAGGTGCTGGTGCCGTTATTCAACTCCGTCTACGACGACGACGCTCTGCAGACTTACCGGGATGCCATGCCGGGCTACGAGGTGCTCGGCTTCTACGGCTCATGGTACAGCAACGACGCCATCCACTGTCGCGCTATGGGTGTGCCTGACTCGGGCATGTTGCTTATCGACCACGTGCCGCTTTCAACTCAAGGGGACACCTTCAACGATTACCCGGTGTCGGCGCGGATCGTAGACCATTCCGGGACCGGCCTCATCGCCGACTCGCTGAAGGTATTCTACAGTATCGACGATGGCCCGTACGCATACTCGCTCCTCGGCCCGTCGGCACAACCGGACTCGTTCTGCGGATGCATTCCCGCGCAGCCTGACGGCGCCGAGATCGCCTACTACCTGCAGGTGGCGGACAGCTCGGGTAGGGTAGAAACCCACCCCTACATAGGGGAACCGTGGGCGCACCGGTTCACTGTTGTTTACACCGGCCCGGAAATAACTTCACCGGATTCGTTCTCGTGCAAATCGGGCGCCGAGTTTGCGTACTACCCGCAGTTTTCCGGGATTGATTATGAATCGCTTGCGATCGCTTATTCGGGCTACCCGGTCTGGCTGAGCGTTACCAACGATAGCCTTGTCGGTACCCCGCCCGCGGGGTACTATCTCACCGGCTTCACGGTGGAGGTCTCCGACCAGTATGCGAGCGTGGACCAGGAGGTGGCGCTGGCCGTGTATCTGTGTGGTGACATCGATGCCAGCGGCGTCGGGCCGCCGGACATAGCAGACCTGGTGTACCTGGTCGATTACATGTTCTCGCAGGGACCGCCGCCACCGGTTGAGGATGCCGCCAACGTCGACGGCCTGGATACGATCACGATAACCGACCTTGTTCATCTTGTCGATTACATGTTCAACGACGGTCCTGCGCCTGTCTGCCCGTGAGGGAACCTCACTCTCGCCGTTCACACTTTCGCTGCGCCGCGGACTGCCGTGGGGCGGGCTTGGGCACGAGTATCTCCTGAGTGGGCCGTTTCAGATTCAGCTCAGTCGTGGTTGCGCTCTTACCGGCCGCTGTTCGACGAGAGCAGTCTGCCTTCCTTAGAAGCGGCCGACAACAGGCTACCGGAGTGTGAAAACCGTGAGCTTAGGGTGATTTGAGCGTTTTTGGGCAAATGGGGCTTGATTTTGGGCTCAGAAACAGGTATTTATATGCGATCTTTTCTTGGGCGCTTTGGTTACTCAAATCGTCCTTTGACAGAACCATTAGTCGTGAGTGTGAGGATTATGCTACAGAGAATGTTGAAGCCGGTGGTTGCAGCCACACTTTTTTCCCTCTTCTGTTCGATTCCCGCGGCGGGCCGCATGGCCCAGGAGGCGGACGGAACGAAAAGTCAGATAAGCAGTTGGGCTGCGGCGGCCCCCGTGCATTGCCTGGTTGGACACCGGGTTGGGAAAATAGAGTTGGGTCTCGCCAACAACGGGACTCTCGGTACGCAGAACACGCCGGCCGTATCTGACTGGTTTACGGGTGAGGAAGTTCCGGACTGTGAGTATCCGAAGAACTCGCAGGTAGCGTACCTGTTTTCCGGCGCCTTCTGGATCGGAGCCATTGTCGGGCGCGATACCCTGGTATCTGTCGGAGCCGACGGCTGGCAGCGAACGCAGGAGATGTTCCCGGACGCGGCACCGTTCGGAGAGATAGTCCGCCGATCAATCACCGACCCCACCAAACCGGAGTATGAAGACGCGGTATCCGAAGAGGACTATATCGCCGTCTACACCGATACGTTCACGGAAGGTATCGACACCGACCTGATCAGCGGCCGACCGCACACACCGCTCAATATCGAGGTTACCCAGTCCTCCTTTGCCTGGTCCTACTCCTACGCTGAGGACTTCGTCCTGTTTGACTACCAGATCAGGAACATCGGGACTCAGACGCTGGAGGAAGTTTACATGGGCGTCTACGTGGATGCCGATGTGGGTTTTGACCTGGAAAACACTCAGGGCTTCGCCGATGATATCTGCGGTTTTCTTCCCACCTATCCGGCCAGTTACGGTTCCATAGAAACTGTTGAGACGGTGTCCATCGCCTGGATCGCCGACAACGACGGCGACTTGGGAGTGTTTTTCACGGACGGCCAGGAGCATCCCTGCGCCAATGTCACGGCTACCCGCATTGTGCGTACACCTTCTGAAGCTGATTCCCTTGATATCAGCTTCAATTGGTGGATCGGCAACGGCAATGCCGATCTGGACTTTGGTCCCCGGGAACGACCTTTTGTCGGTCGGCTGAAAGAGGCGATGCGCGATTTCGGCACCGGCGGGCTGGGAACGCCGGAGGGTGACGGCAACAAGTATTACTCCCTGCGCAACCAGGAGTTCGATTACGACCAGATCTACACCGGCATCAAACAGCCCAACGATAGCCTGTGGCTGTACCCCGACCAGAGCCAGGCGGCCGATTTCGCCGACGGCTACGACACCAGGTACCTCCTTTCGTTCGGCCCGTTCGATATACGCCCGGACCAGACTCTGCCGATCTCTTTTGCCTACGTCGGCGGGGAGAACCTTCACACGGATGAGAACAACATTACCAACCTCCCCGGTAACCCCGATGCATACTACGAGAATCTCGACTTCTCCGACCTGGCTCTCAACGCCAGGTGGGCCTCCTGGGTTTACGACAACCCAGGAGTCGATACCGACGGAGACGGTTATTCCGGCGAGTTCCTCATTGAGTGGCTCGACTCCGCCATAGACAGCATTTATCCCACTGTTGATCCCCTCGGCAACCCTAAAATAGACACGGCGTGGTCGTTCTTGCTTCCCGACACGCACTGGACCCGGGGCGATAACGTGCCGGATTTCAAAGGCGCCTCACCACCCCCTGCCCCCGTTTTCTGGGTCGACCAGTCAATTGGGAAGCTTCGTATTCGGTTCAACGGTTTGCTATCGGAGACCACCAAGGATGTCTTCTCCGGGGATCATGATTTCGAGGGATATCGCGTGTACATAGCCCGCGACCAGCGTGCCGGCAGCTATAGTCTGGTGGCATCTTATGATCGGGAGGATTACAACCGATATGTGTTGAATGAAAGACTTGGTACCTTCGAGTTGCTGGAGACACCGTATACACTCGATCAGATAAGGGCCTTATTCGGAGAGAGTGACCCGGCTTATGATCCGCTGGCCTACTCGCGAACCAATCCTGACACGATTCTTCGCCCCGGAGATACGATTCCACAGATATTCTTCTTTGAACCCCAGGATTTCAATGCCTCGATACCGGGAGTGTCGACTCCTATTAGCAAGGTCTACCCCAATCAGCCGTACCCGACCATACTCAACCCCCTGGAGGCTCTTCCGGAAGAGCTTACCGAGGACGGCTACCTGAAGTACTTCGAATATGAGTACACCATCGACAGCCTGTTACCCACGGTGGCATACTGGGTAACCGTGACAGCTTTCGACTACGGTTCTCCCGAGTCTGGCCTCGCATCGCTCGAGACGGCGGTAACTCTCGGCGCCAGGATGGCCTATGCCCTACCGGATTGGGAACAGGTACAGACCGAGAACCTGGAGGCCTTCATCTATCCGAACCCCTACCGCCTTGACGCCGGCTACCGGGATCGCGGGTTTGAGGGTCGAGTCGAGACAGACGATCCGGAGGATCGGATCCGAGTGCTCCATTTCGCCAACCTGCCACCGGCCTGCTGGATTCGCATATACAGTATCGACGGCGACCTGGTCCGTGAGATCGGACACACCGACGGTACCACTCATGATGAGTGGGACCTGATCACCCGCAATACTCAGGTGGTGGTTTCGGGCCTCTACTACTGGACGGTCGAAAACACGGAAACCCGCGACGTTCAGATCGGCAAGCTGGTCATAATCATGTAGACGCTTCCTATGATAGTGCATGATGCTTTCAGGACCGTCGGGGATTCATCTCTGGCGGTCTTTTATATTGTGTTCCCCGCCCGGCTGTTCACAAGCCGCGATTCGCAGTGGTGGCAAC
>JAGLXI010000296.1 GCA_023132995.1 Candidatus Zixiibacteriota bacterium
TGAACTGGTAGCCGACCAGGAGCCTGCCATGGTGTGAGAATGCCTCTCTTGACAGGAGATTGCAAGAGAAGTCTTTGAACATTCTGATACTTGTTCTACGGGCGCGTGGGATACTTCAATCGTCTCCCACGCGCCATGATTGTTTGACGGAGTATGTACAGCAAGACTAAGCGGATACGGGATTCTTTCGCTCCCGCACCATTGCCAGAGCGACCACCCCGATAGCAACGTTTACAAGAGGAAGATGTAATGCTGCGATCTCAAGACGCAAAGACGTCAGACAAGCCTCGAGACACTCGCCGGCGCCGGCTTGTGGGTGATTCTTCGGTCAGGTCCAAACGAGTTTGAACCTGCCACCCATGTAGGGGTGACACAAGATAGAGAATCTCTTCTGCCGTCCACGTATGGAACGCCCACCGTGTTAGGTCAATGGCGTGTCTCGCATTCGCATACCGCGTATATCTCAACCGTTACTTGATCTTATGTAACCAGAGCCGTCAGCCGACTGTCAGATGCAGCAGCCCGGAATCTCTCATTTGTTGTTGAAGCGCGACCGCCAATAACGTATATAGATGGCTATGGATCAGGAATACCTGGGCAGCTACAGGATTCTCAAGAAGATCGGCGCCGGTGGCATGGCCAAAGTCTACCTGGCCGTGCACCAGGATGTGCCCAATCTCAAGGTTATACTCAAGATTCTCGATGACCCCCGCTTAGGCCAGCGGTTCAGGCAGGAGGCCGACAAGCTGGCCCTGCTGGACGGCCACCCCAATATCTGTCGCATCAAGCACTTCTTCAGCCACGGTGATGATACCGTCATCGCGATGGAATACATCGACGGCGTTACGCTTGAGGACAAGCTCAAAACCGATGGTCGGTTTACTGCGGACGAGACGCTTCGCATTGTCAGCGAGGTGCTGGATATTCTCGGTTTCGCCCACAACAAGGGGATCTATCACCGCGACATCAAGCCGGGCAATATCATGCTCAACAAGGAGGGGCGGGTCAAGATCATCGACTTCGGCATCGCCAAGGGGAAAACCGACCCCAACCTGACGGTGGCCGGGACCGCCTGCGGCACTCCGGCCTTTATGGCCCCGGAGCAGTTCGCCCCTACTGCGGATACCAATTATGCGCTGGTCGACATCTATGCCGCCGGCACCACGGCATTTGTGATGCTGACCGGAGAGGCGCCGTTCAAGGGAGACAACCCGTTCATTATTCGTGACGCCAAGTTGACGACGGAGCCGCCCGGCGCGCGCTCGGTCTGCTCGGAGGTTCCGAGGGAACTCGATAAGATCATCCTGAAATCCCTGGCGCGGGAAACCGCCGATAGATACCAAACGGCCAGCGAAATGAAAGCCGCAATTGACGCCTTGCGTCCAGGAGTTCCCGGGGAGAGGCCGGTGTCGCCGGTCGATGTCACCATGGATACACCGATCCCCCGTCTCAGGAAATCCCGCTCTCGCTGGTGGATTGGCGCTGGTGTGCTTGCGGCGGCGCTGGCGGTCTTCGCTGTGAGCCAGCTTATCACGCCGGATGGCCCGGATGATGTTCCCACCGCTGATGGGACAATGCGGGCCGTAGGTGATACAATGGCTGGGGACGCGGGTTTGCCCGCCACGGGGACGATTACCGTTGTTGCCACGCCGTCCGGTGACGTCTACGTTGATGACAGCCTCGTGGGAAGAATGTTGGACAGTGTCTCTGTGACCTGCGATACCGGGCGCCACATTGTGATGGTCCAGAACGAGAACGCCAGTCGCCCGCTGCTGGCAGATACGATCATGGTGGCAGCCGACCAGGTTGTGCCGCTGAGTTTCCGGTTCAGGTTTCCGGCAGACGATGATGCCGGGGCTACAACGCAAACCCCGCCCAAACCGGAGCCGGAGTTCGGGTATGTGACGGTCGGCTCGTCGCCGAAAGGCGCTGATGTCTACATCGACAATGTGAAAAAGAAGGGAACGACCAACCGCAGGTTCAAAGTTACGCCGGGGCGGCATGTTGTCCGGGTGGAGTTGACCTTACAGGGCCGCCTGCTGACACAGCAGGACACGGTCACGATCACCAGGAACGGCAATGTAAAGGTCTCGTTCGATCTAGGGAAATGACTTTACATGGTGTCGGTGCGCGAATATATTTCGTATAATCTTGGATACAAAACTTTATCCTCAAGGAGTCAGGTATGAGAATGCGAGTCGCAGGAAGCCGGTTTCTTCTGCCGGTTCTCGTCGTAGTGGTGGGACTGGCGGTCAGTTCCGCTTTCGTAGGTGCCCAGGAGCAGTCGACCGTGCCGGAAGGACTGGCAGAGGCTCTCCTCTCCTACAATGATCTTGAGTTTGAAAAGGGTATCTCGCTGGCTGCGGGACTGCTGGAACGCGACGATCTGTCGGCCCAGGACAGCGTGGCCATTTTCGAGGTGCTCAGTATCCTCACTTACGCCAAGGGGGAGGAGTACTTCAAGGAGTCGATCGGTTATCTCACGAAGATCTCGCATGTCGGGCCGTGTGTTGTGCATTTGCCTCACGACATCTGGCCCCAGGAGTTGCGCGACAACTGGTACGACATTCTCAAGATCAACGAAAGTCTGACCTGCGCCGAGGAGAGCAGGCCGGGTGTCAAGACGATCGCCATCATGGAGTTCGACAACTTCTCGATCGGCAAGTACCAGGAGGAATTAGGCCCCATCGGCAAAGGACTGGCCGATTTCTTCGAGCACGACTTCGGCAAGATCAGTTCCATGACGGTGGTCGAACGCGACAAGATCGCATACGTTCTCAAGGAGATCGAACTGCAGAAGTCAGGTGCCGTCGAGAAATCCACGGCCGTCAGGGTGGGCAAAATCCTGGGAGCTCAGTACATGGTTTTCGGCAGCATTACGCAGCTTGATTCGAAGCAGACCCGGATGGTGGTTCGCGTCGTCAGCGTGGAGACGTCGGAGATTATTGCCTCTGTGGACAAAGAGGGCAAGCCGGAATACAGCAAGCTCGAGAAGGAACTTGTCGAGCAACTGGCCGAACTGCTTGATATTCAACTCAGCGATGACATCAAGAAGCTCATACAGGAAGGCGGCACGGAATCGCTTGACGCCACAACGTTCTACGCCCGGGGACTGGAGTACATGGATCGCTACGACTACAAGCACGCCTATGAGTATTTCAAGAAGGCGTACGACCTTGACTCAAGTTTCGTGGAGGCGAAACAGAAGATGGAGGTCTATCAGCCGCTGGCGATCTGACGAAGGCCTGCGGGAAACCTGATTCATTCGGAGAGGACACAATGCGAATACGATCATATGCCCTGTTGGCGCTGATCGGTCTGCTGGCTGTCGGGTGCGCACAGAGCCTGTACATGCAGGGCCGGGGGCATCTTCAGGCCGGGCGTTATGATCCGGCCATTGACGCCTTCTACAAGGAGATAGCGGCCAATCCCACAAGTGTCCGCGCCTGGCGGGAATTGGGCGTGGCCTACTATGAGAAAGGGGACCTGGGGAAGGCCGAAGAGGCGCTCAAGCAGGCCAGCGGTATCAAGCCGGATGCGCGCACCCATCTGTACCTCGGCCTGCTTTTCGAGAAGCAGGAGGACTACGGCAAAGCTGTCGATGCCTACGCGGCCGCGCTGAGTCTCAGGCCCGGGGGAAAGACGGCCTCGGCTACACGCGCCCATCTGGATCGCCTGATTTCACGGCGGATTGAGACCGAGGTATCCTGGGCCCTTGACAACGAAAGCGCCATTGATGCCGACACCATTCCCGAGAACACCATTGCGGTAGCCAATTTCGACGGCTCAGGACTGCCACCGGAACTCGCGCCCATAACGTTGGGCCTTGCCGAGTTCACAGCGTCCGATCTGGCCAAGGTGGCTTCCCTTACGGTTGTGGAAAGGCTGCGCCTGGATGCGATTCTGCAGGAGTTGGAGTTGAGCGAGTCCGGATACGTGGACCGCTCGACCGCACCGCGGCTGGGTCGCCTGATGGGAAGTCGTCGGCTTGTTACCGGCACCGTTCTGAGCATCGGTGACGAAGGTCTCAAGCTTGACGGGGCAGTGGTCAACACGACCGATAGTTCTTCCCACCTCATGGACGGCGTCGAAGGAAAGCTGGCGCAGTTCTTCAAGCTTCAGAAACAACTCGTTTTTTCAATCATTGATGACCTCGGTATCAGTTTGTCGGCCGCCGAGCGCGATGCCATCAGCGAAGTGCCCACGGAGTCGTACCTTGCCTTTCTGGCCTACTGCCGCGGTCTTGATTATCAGAAACGCGGGATGCCCGGCCCAGCTGCCCGGGAATTCAGTGAGGCCACCGAGCTTGACAACAGTTTCGAACAGGCCGACCGACAGCGAACTCTCTCGGAGGGACGTTCTGATGATGTCTCCTACCAGGAGTCGTTCACGCAGCTTGAAGGTGCGGCCGGTGACGATGCCGTCGATCCGCAGGATTTCACGCCTGGTATGGACAGTTACATGTCAACAATGCTGGATAATTCCGGGATGACCGATCAAGGGATCATTGAGTCACTACCTGTTGAGGAAGGTACAGGAAAGGTAAAAATACGGGGGGATCTCGATGCGCAGTAAAATCTTACTGATGACGGTGGTTTGCGTTGTGGTAGCGGCTATCGCTTCTCAGGTTACGGGCCAGATCGTCTACGGGAGACCGGCGTCAGGAGGGGTGCAGGTCGCGTACAGTCAGTGGACACTCAAAGACGACAACGGCACCACCAAGATAGGCCAGTTGAGCGCGCCGCTACGGGGTTTCCTGCCCATAAGCGACAACTTCGAGGGTCTAATTTATCTTTCGGCATCGTCCAACAGTCTTGATGTATCCGGCGTTGACTCCAAGTTGTCCGGTCTGAGCAACATGCGAATGCAATTCAACCGGTCGTTCAGCGAAGACCGTTACGTTCTCAGTTGCGGGTTGAACCTGCCCACCGGCAAGAAGCAACTCACCGCCGGCGAAGAAGTGCCGGTTCTTCAGATGCTGACACAGAACTACCTTGACTTCCCGATGCATCGATTTGGCGAGGGTTTCGGATTCAACGCCCTGCTGGGAACGGCCCGGATGGTCGGACGGTTGAAATGCGGAGGCGGGATAGCATACCAGTATACCGGTGAGTATGAACCATACGAAGGATCAGGTGACTACGATCCGGGTGATGTCGTTAGTTTCAACGCCGGGGCGGACTGGCAGCAGGATCGACTGACCATTTCCGGAAACGTCTTCTATGCCTTCTACGGCGCTGACAAGGCTGGAGGGAAGGAGACGTTCAAGCAAAGTACGCAACTCAATCTCAGCCTCAGCGCTACTCATACCGGCGATGACTTTCGCGGGACCGCATCACTCGCATACTTAATGCGCGGACGCAATACGCTCTACACCGGCACCGAAAATAGTCTGAAAATCTACGGCGACGAGTTCCATGTCCGGGGCGTGGCCCGATGGACGCTCGGGCAGCAATGGTTCCTTGCGCCCTCCATGCAAATGAGACTGATCGGTGAGAATGATGAAGGGTTCGGCAGTTCCACTATCTTTGGCCTGGGCGGCGCTGTGGGACGGAGCTTCGGGGAACAGATCGACATTACCGGCGGCGTGAAGTACTTCACCGGCCAGACCGACGGGGGGGATATCGACCTCAGCGGTCTGCAGATAAGGGCCGGCTTGACGGCGAAACTGTGAGGGAAGGATCCAAGGCATGAACAGATCAAGAATCGGTTACCGGACGTGCTTGCTTGGTTGTGTCACGCTGGCGACCCTGGTGCTTACTGGTTGCTCGCGCAATTCTGTCGACAGCGACAACCACGGGACGTCTTCGGTCAGTATGAACCTGAAGTTGTCGAGCCATGCCCTGATCGATCTCGTGGAGACGATCACTGTCACTGTCACGGCTGCCGACATGGACACCACGATTGTAAAGGCGCTCGAACGGCAGGGCCGCTATGTGGTCGGAACGGTGGAAGTTCCTGCCGGCAGGAATCGGATATTCGTCATTAAAGCTATCGATGACCAACTGAGGACAATCTACCGTAGTGTTGACACGCTCGACGTCCTTGCCAATACGACCAGTTCGATGGAAGTAGTGCTTGAGCCGGATATGTCCCTAGTACGACTGTTCCCCCGCTACATGCAGGTGTCGCCGAGTCAGACATTTTCGCTCTCTGTGCGAGTATACAAGGTCCCGGACCTGTACGGCATATCGTTCAGGATAAGCGGCTGGGACGGCGTGCAGGTCATTCCCCTGTCGGCGGTGCCCGGATCATTGATGGGTGCCGACGTGATCTTCTTTGACACCGTCGACTACGATGCGGGAGTCTACGCCTTCAG
>JAGLXI010000297.1 GCA_023132995.1 Candidatus Zixiibacteriota bacterium
TGAACTCCGGCCACGGGTTCGCCCACATAGGTCAACTGTCCAAGATGCTGGCGGACCTCAAGAATGTCGCCAAAATGAAACAAGGCTCCAACTACGTTGTGGAGCGCCGCCGCAACTACTGAACGTCCCGCCGTGTTCCCGTTTCGTCAACGGCCGCCTTCAATCGGAGCGCGGAGGCATCTTCGGGATTCAGTCTGAGGCAATGATCGATATAGTAGCCGACCGTGTCTGCCGGTTCGCCACTCTCGAACATGGCGGCCGCGATGCAGTACCACGCCTGGTGAAGCGACGAGTCATACTCAAGCGCCCGGCGCATGGCCGCGATGCCCTCGGTGTGACGCTTCCGTTCCAGGTATGACAACCCCCAGTTGAAGAAATCCGAGCCGGTCAGGGCGCTCATCTGTCGGGCCGTTTCAAAGAGGTTGTCGGCCCGCTCGTGGCTTCCGTGGCGGGCATAAAAGGCAGCCGCGCGGCAGTACACTTTGCCCATATCGGGAGCCGTTGTCAGGGCAAGCTCGAAGTCGGCTGCGGCCGCAGCCAACATCCCCCGTTTCTCCTGGGTTTCGGCCATGTTCAAGTGAACACGGGCGATTTCCTCGACCGGTGTAACCGTGGTGTCGAATTGATCCAGGGCCATCTGGAACAGAACCAGCGCCGAGTCCGTATCGCCGTTAGAGCGGACGAGCAGTCCCAGGTTGTTATACGTCGGGGCAAACCCCGGATCGAGGCGGATCGCTCGCCGGTAGTTGCGCTCGGCCTCGGTAAGTTTGCCCAGGCGAAACTGGACATGGCCAAGGTTGTTGACCAGCGTCGCCGAGTAAGGGTAGCTCTCATCGGCCAGGCGGTATGCCTTCTGGGCATTGGTAAGATCCCCGACCTGTTCGTAAGCGATACCGGCATTGAAGTGGTTCTGGAAGTCACCGCCGATTCCCTCGTCGTAGTAGGTCCGATTCAGCGCCAGGACCAGGAGAATGAATACAACCCCGCCCGCTGCGAGCCTCCTGACGGGAAGACGACGCCACCCCGTCACAAGTTCCACCAGTCCTCCTGCCGCCAGGATAATCAGGAAAGGAACCAGCGGCAATCGGTGGCGGGCGGTCACCAGGAAAAGGACAATCGACGGCACGTATGCCAGCAGGAAGATATACACCGGAAGGAGTCGGCGCAGATTCTGTCGCTGAAGACAAATTCCCATGACCGCCAGTGGCAATAGCAACCCAAAGGGAAAAAAGAGAGGGCCTCTCCAAAGCAGGGCGGACAGCAATAGGGATTTACCGCGCTGGTGGTAGATGTCGACGTTGTCGCTGTTCTCAAAGCCGCTGACCAGGTATACCGATTTCTTCCAGAGCAACTCGAGAAAGCGGTCGGGATGGTAGGCGATGAAATCCACCGCCTTACCGGTCCAGAAGGAAGACAATTCCGATTCGGACATCCGGCGGTCGGTCTCACGCTCGGCAGCGGCAGCAGTGACGGCGCCGAACTGCCGCCAACTGACCGATTCGTCCAGGTCCACCTCGGGCATGACCATAGTCAGCCCGTCGGCGACGGTGTTGTTGCCGAGGTAGAGGTTGATTCCGCCCTGAGAGGAGATCAGGATGAACTCACCCGTCACTACGATGTTGCGAACCGTCACCGGCGCGACGGCGGCAATCACACCGACAAGAAGAACTACCGGCAGCCTAAAGCGCCCGCCCGGCCGACGCTCCTTTCGCCCGGAGTAGAACATCCACAGCATCAGTAAGGGGATTGCCAGCAACACGTTCGGACGCGATATGGCCGCCAGACCGAAAATCAGCCCGGTTACAAGCCACGTCTTTGCCGAAGGTGAATCGGCGTGAGTGACCACACGGTACATGGCCCAACTCAGGAGGAACAGAAACGTCACGGGAATGAGAAACATCGTCTCATAGAAGATGAGCGTCCCGTACAGGGCATAGGCCAGTCCGGATATGACCCCCGCGGGGCGGTTGAAAAGCCTGGCGCCAATCAGGAAAACGAACACCGCTGTTCCGGCCGAGATGAGCACCTGCAGGGCCTTGGCCCAGAATATGGAACTCCCCGTCACCCAGGCCAGGAATGCGAGCAGATAGGGATATAAGGGTGCCCGGAAATAAGCTCCCTCACCCCAGAAGGATTGGTTGATTATGGCGTGAGCCCACTCCCAGTGCCATTTCTCATCGACCATGGGAACCGCGAAATCAGCATGCAGGCTGATCTCGTACAGGTAGACAAGCCGCGTCAGCACGGTCGCAGCCGCGATTATCAGCGGCCATTTATGGCGTGTGATGAAATCCTTCAAAACGCAGACCCTGGTGTTGTGTCGTGAGTATACTGGTTGACCGTGATGGTTCGGTCGTCTACACTAACGATGAACTTCCTGCTTGTGTCGTTCTTCTGCATGGTTTCCCCAAAGGATGTGCTGTAATATCGGGCAGCTCCGAGCCTTTTGTCAATCGCAAATTAACTGCGACTCCACGCGCGAATTGACTCACAATTAATG
>JAGLXI010000298.1 GCA_023132995.1 Candidatus Zixiibacteriota bacterium
ACGCGGGTTGTTAGGCAGAATCTGAGCAGGGCAGACCCGGTCTGTGGCGGTCACAAATCACAGCAGGGATATCAAGCGGCCCGACGAGATAACTCAGCCGCAAGACATTCACTTGCCGCCGGCCAGCATGCTCCAGACCAGCACAAGAAGAACCGCCAAGAGTGAGATCAGCAGGTACAGCCGCGGTGACTGGAATGTTACCGTCCTGTCCGGGTGGCATGAACGCTTCTTGAAATAGTCGTCGATGGACTCAAGCGTCACCAGCAATTGATCGGTGTCGGCGCACCGGTCCACCTTCTTCTTGGCCAGGAGCATCTTGAGCAACAGAATCATATCTCTGTGGATGCCGTGGGCGGCAATGCGATCGTAATCCGGCTGTTCATAGAGTACCGCGTTCGCGGCGCCGTCATGGGTGGCGGCTTCATACGGGGAGACTCCGCTCAACATGTAACAAAACAGAGCGCCAATAGAGAACATATCCCCCACCCGATGGGGACGCTGGTTTCGGATCTCCTCGGGCGCGACATAAGGAATCGTCTCGAGTGGGAAGGCTGACAGATCATCCGTACGGCTGCTGAGGCGGCGCGGCAGTCCGAAATCCAAGAGCAGCGCCTGTCCGTCCGGGCGTACCATTATGTTGGAGGGTTGGATATTTCCGTGTCGTATCCTGTTGCGGTGGGCGTAATCAAGCCCTCGGACGATCTGGATCGCAATCTCAAAAAAACGCTCTGTCGGCAGCGACCCGGATGCTACCAGTTCTGCTATTGTATTTCCGTTAACGAATTCGGTCACGATAATAAGTCGATCACCATGTTCAACAAGGTCGATAGGGTTGCAGATGTTCGGGTGGTCAAGTCTGGCAACCGCTTTCAGGGTTGCGGCCGCACGAATCTCATAGGCAGGATCGTGGGCCACCTCCGGGTGCGGTACCTTCAGTGCGACGACCCGTTGTTGGCCGGAATCGAACGCTTTGTAGATTACGCCGGTCTTACCTTCGCCTATGCGTTCGACAAGCTCGTATTGGCGGATTTTCCGCGGTTCTGGCGGTTGCATACATATTCTATAACGGTATATTTGCCAAGAACTTGACCGGGGCGCTCGTTCCGCTGTAGTATCTATCTCCTCTCGGCGGTCCGGTGCGCTGTAGCTAAGGTTTGACAATCGGCCCCGAACAGCTTAGACTTACATGGAAGCCTTTGATTGGAGAGAATTGCATCGTGCCTGGGAATGACTCTGATATTCGGAAACCTGCCGTCGCAGGACTTTTCTACCCGGCGTCCCCCGGTGAACTTGCTAAGACCATTGCCAAGCTGTACGCAGAAGTCGACAAAACCCCGATCGACGGACATCCTCTTGCCCTGATCGTCCCACACGCCGGATACCCCTATTCCGGCCTGGTGGCAGCTGAGGCATACAAGCTGCTCGAGGGTCGCCGGTACGATACCGTTGTCATCCTGGCGCCTTCGCACACCGTCTTCTTCAAGGGGTCGTCGGTATATGATGGTGACGGCTACCGGACGCCTCTTGGAGTTGTCGAGACCGACAGGGATATGTCGAGAGCGCTGGCGTCCATTCACCCCTCGATTGATCTTTCCCGCCGGGGGCATGCGACCGGCTCCACCCGCGGTGAACACGCGCTCGAGGTGCAGTTGCCGTTTCTCCAGGTGGTCCTGGGTGCTTTCAAGCTGGTGGCTGTGGTGATGGGAGATCAGGAAACGGACACGGTGCGCCCTCTGGCCGAGGCGCTGGCGGCGACGTTGAAAGGCACCAACACACTCATGGTCGCCTCCAGTGATCTGTCCCACTTCCACGCCGAAAAGGAAGCCCGTCGTCTTGACCAGGTGGTGCAGAAGGCGATTGAGCAGTTCGATCCCGACCTGCTCTTGCATACGCTTGAATCCGGTCAGGGCGAGGCCTGCGGAGGTGGCCCGATGGCAGCCGTGATGGCGGCGGCGCGCCGGCTGGGAGCAAGCACCGTGCAGACCCTCGGTTACGCGACCTCCGGCGAGACAACCGCCGACTTCGATAGCGTGGTCGGGTACCTGTCGGCGGTGATAGTCACCAGTGAGGAGCCTTCCGCGAAAACGCCAGTGATCGGGTCCACCCCGGCCCGGGAGAAGGCGGAAGGGTTCACAGAGGAAGACAAGGCAGCCCTTCACAAGATCGCCCGCGATGCCATCAGGGCTAAACTTGACGGCGTGGAATACGCACCGCCCCAACTTGAAAACCTGAAAGAGAAGCGCGGCGCGTTCGTTACGCTGACATCCGGCGGCAGGCTGCGCGGCTGTATCGGCCAGATCATGGCCCGCCAGCCGCTGTATGAGGCGGTAGCTGAAATGGCCGTGGCGGCGGCGTTTGAGGATCCGCGGTTTGCCGCCATATCCGAGGAGGACTTCGAGCGCATAGACATCGAGCTGTCGGTTCTCTCACCCCTGAAACGCGTCTATGAGCTGGAGACCATCAAAGTCGGTCGCGACGGCCTGATGATAAAACTGGATATGCACTCCGGTCTGCTTCTGCCGCAGGTCGCCTCCGAGTATGGATGGAGCACAGTCGAGTTCCTGCAGCAGACCTGCCTGAAGGCGGGACTTCCCAAGGACAGCTACAAAAACAGGCGTGCCGAGATATACCGCTTCTCCGCCGACGTCTTCTGAGCAGATTCATTTCATTGCCCTTTCCCCCACGTTTAGATGGGGTAGGGTGAGTCCGTCTTCGGGCCCGCCACAGGGCGTGCAAATGGGTTCGTTTTGTGTATTTTTATATTCGGATAATAGAATCGGTGGTGATTACGAGGCTGGCATGGGTTGAACCTGATTCAAGAATTGGCGAACGCGGGTGAGTTTCCGGACGAGACGCAGTTCGTGGTTCGTGAGATTCGTAGTTCATGGGGTTGCTCCTTTTCTTAAGCAATGTGCAGACGCATCTTGATTGGTATTGGTAGCGTTTTTGTGAGGGAAAGTAGGGTGGGTCCGTCCCAATCAATGTCTTTCCCCCGTTCGGATTTCAACAGCGGACGCTATGCGGGTACGAATCTCGTCGTAGATGGCAATGTCGATTCCCTCGGCTACTTCAAGGGATACCGCGAGCCCATAGGCCACGGGTTCCTGCATCCTTGCTGCATCCTTTCGGCAGTTGACTTTAATCGTCAGGGAGTCGCCGTCAGTCAGTGGGACAGCCCTTTCACCTTCAAATACTTCGTGCTGAACAGTGCCTCGCCTTACTGCGCGGTAGTCGGCATCTTGTCGATCAGGGACCAGTCTTCCGCCTTCAACTTCAAACGACAAGCTCGCGGTTCGATAGCGCTGGGTGCTTGCGGCAAGAGGCGATAGCCAAGCTACGGTAACAGTAAGCCGACGCCAATCGCGGCGCGCTCCAAGCGCAGGAGGTAGTGGCAAGTTGAACAAATGCGCTTCTTTATCGTTAAGCTGACCGAACCCTAAAAGGGTCGCCCGCTGTTCTGTGCAGCTGAGAACTCGCGAGCTATCAGGGACACCGTACCCCAACCATTGGCTGATCCGGTGCCGGATATGCCGCACATTGTCCGGGGTCTGGAGTATCTCCTGGAGCCGCGCTGAAATCTCACCCCATGAACAACCGTGTACTATCATCGCCTTCAGTAGCGGTGTGACATACGAACTGAGTTCAATGTCGGGGGCTTGTTCGTCAAAAATGTCGACCAGGGAATCATGATATACGGCAGCCATTCTGCTGATGAACGCAGTGGCATTACTGGTCCCACAGCAATAGACGACCTTGTTGAGGTCCCCCGCTGACGTGCTAGGGGATGCTACCTTGTTTCCCGGAGCAATACGCAGATGCCGAGCTTCGAATCTCGCGTCAGTGATAGTGCCAAGGAGTTCTGTATAAAGCACCCGGCCTCCATTGAAGAGCAGGTCTGGCTTGATCGCCCTTCGGTACCCGCCTCCGAATGCGGAAATGGGGCTTGGCAAAATGTTCTCAAAAAGATTCACCGCGTGGTTGATTTCGCTAACAGCGGAGGGATCGTGATGGAGTGCACCTACTGTAATGCCATTGATGGTCTCAGCCGGTGAAAGCAGCTTTCGGTGTCTCGCATCACCATAGAGTGCTTTGACAACCAGTGCTTCTTTCTCGCGGTCGGAAAGCCCGCTGAACTCCTCCTTAGTAACCCCTGTATCAATATCCCTGTCGTGGTTGCCAGCACTGACAACAAAAAGGACGCGGTACTTGACGCTGAGCCAGTCGAGCAATCGAGCAAGTGGGCTCATGACCTGAACAAACTGCTGACATGGATCACCAATTGAAAGATTGATTATTCGGATTGTGGGCGCAGACGGATCGGTGGTCCCTTCACCCTCAAACATTCTTCGGACGGACCGATGAATATGATCTACCACAAGGATTTCGGCGGGAATCTGCTCGGGGCGGGGCGAGCGAATCCACGGGATGGGCTTCATAATCGGGCGTACATAAACAGGTCGCGAGAGAGGAGGTTCTTCATCACTGAGGTCGCCGTGGACAATTAACGAGGACATAGCCGTTCCGTG
>JAGLXI010000299.1 GCA_023132995.1 Candidatus Zixiibacteriota bacterium
CAGAGTCAGGCAGACGACAACATACTGCGGCGAATTCTCCGCCGCCGCGACGTTCACACGGATCGAGTCTACATAGACGCCTTCCGTCATGCCGGTGATATTCGTCATGACGGTGACTGTCTGGGGTGTGTGGCCCAGGACAGGGCTGGGGATGATCCAGTCGATATTTTCTACCAGTTGGAAATTGATCGGGTCACTGCTGACAGCAATCTGGAATGTCTGAGCGGCAGGGTTTGAGCCGCCCACGATACCCGTGAAGAACAGCGAATCCGGCTCCACCGACAGAATGACCGGGGGAACATAGCTGGGGTCATGGATCACCATGGGCACCGTCCACACGGGGAAGAAACTGCCCACACCGTCTCCCACGAACTTGTATACACTCTCAGAACCAAACTGAAGAGTATCCAGCACGATGGAGTCGTTGATGCTCCACTCAGACATCGTGAAGAAGTAGCTGGCCCAGTGCCGGCGCGTATCGGCGGGAACCACGCCTGGACCGCTTATCCGGGAAGCTCCGAAGATGAAGCGCAGGTTGGCATTGGTGAGGGCTCTGCTGTTCCCGTCGTAGAAGTACGGCCCCAACTGAAAAATTTCAGGTGACTCGGTAACCGGGGTTGACCTGGCGCTGTCCATCTGCAAATTGGGATTGTCCCATGAAAACCCCATGGTGGCTCCGCTGATGCTGACGGAATCGCTGAAACACCACAAATCAATCTGAACCTGCAACTGACTGGTGGCGGCATCAGGGACAACAGAGAATACCATGTCCACCGTATCCGGGACGCCGGGATCATACGCGTTTGACGTTGCCGGCAGGGCGGCAATCGCCAGAATGCAACTTACAGCGATGAAAATCTTGAAGTTCACCTTTGTGGCCTCCTTGCGTTTGTGTGCGAACTGGTCTCCTTGTCTCCACTTGCGGCTGTCATCACAGGACGGTGCGGAGTTACTTCGCATTCGTTTTGGATCCTAAACATGCCATCGTGGCAGTGTTACCGACACGGGTTATCTACTAACGCACCCAAGTACAGTCTCAATTGCCGACCGTCCAGGTGCAAACCGACCCACACGGCGGGATTGCCGCCCGAATGTTCCATAAGACATGGTGCCCGAAGTACGTCTCTGACGATACGAGAAGCCATGATATTAGCGACGAATCAAAGATCATCTTGATGTCGGACAGGAACTTACCGGCCCGGCCGGAAGTGAGACTCACGCGCCTTTCACATTTGAAACATAACACCGTAGGGTGGGACTTGTCAAGCTATTATTGGAAGGGCAACGCGCGCGCGAAAACGGGGCGTGGATACTGCCTTTGCCGATCAACGCCCGCCAATCGACGCCTGGCGTCCGCGTGACGCCATAAGTCCGTCTCGTCGGTTGTCAAGATCGGTTGCATTGTGTACATTGAGTTCAGGTTGAAACGGCGACGACGGTTTGCTTGCGAAGTCTGTAATAGAGATGCGGAACAGTTACGAGCAGGATACTTTGGCCTGACTTGTCGTTGCCGAGTTTGAATTGAGAAGTTGAAACAGATTCCATGATGGATATGAAATCGGCGCGTTTTCCCAGTCTGCACCTCGGGCTTGATTATCATCGCCGGTGGGTGAAGAATGCGACGTAACGCTTTCTCCTTTTTCGTTGAATGTAAATTTGTGAGACCAGAAAGGAGAGAGTGATGACCAGAAAACGTCAACCGGCCGAGCCGTACCGAATCAAGTCGGTGGAGCCGATACGACTATTGAATCGTGAAGAGAGGCTCAAACGCATTGCCGCCGCCAACTACAACATCTTCAAGCTTGACGCTGCCGATATCTACATCGATCTGCTTACTGACTCCGGTACGTGCGCCATGTCGGCCCGCCAGTGGGCAGCCCTGATGATGGGGGATGAGACGTACGCCGGGGCGGTTTCATTCCGTAAGTTCGAGAAGACGGTCAGGTCGATTTTCCGCAAGAAGTTCGTTATTCCCTGTCACCAGGGGCGTTCCGCCGAGAACCTCATGTTCACGTCTATTCTTGAGAAGGGCAAGTACGTCATCAACAACACCCATTTCGACACCACGCGCGGCAATACTTTACACAAGGGCGGTGTCCCTGTCGATCTGCCCTGTCCGGAGGCCAACCTGGACGAACCGGCGCCGTTTAAGGGCAATATGGACACACTGCAATTAGAGGAATTTATCCACCGGCACGG
>JAGLXI010000003.1 GCA_023132995.1 Candidatus Zixiibacteriota bacterium
TCTACTTGACAGGGAAGCTTACGTCTGTGTCTGCAAGCAACCTACCAAATGCCAAGGGTGTCCTTGGCGGTGTCAGACGCCATCGTCTCCGGGTCCCACGGAGGAGCCCATACTAAGATCATCTGGACTTCCACAACACCCTCCACCTCGGCGGCGGCCTTCTGAGCATTCGTGAGCAGTATCTCCCCGTATGGGCAGGCGGGCGTTGTCAGAGTCATTCTTATCTCGACCCTGCCGGATAGTTGGACGTCCACGTCGTACACCAGGCCGAGGTCAATAATGCTGAGCCGAATCTCCGGGTCCTGAACCGACTTCAGAGCCTCACGAATCTGTTCTTTGGTGGGTAGTGTCATGCCGTCAGGTTTCCCGGTGCTACTGGTATCGACAAGCATCCGGGTGCGGTGTCTCGTGTCCTATTCAGCATGTTCATCATCATCATTCTCGGTTGAGGCGCTGGCCTGCTTGTGGCCGTCTTCATAACTCTTTAGCCCTTCCACGAGCGTGGCCCACGCCAGCAGCGCGCACTTGATCCGGACGGGGAACTGCTGCACTCCCCGCAGCGAATCGATATCGCCCAGGTCGTCGGGTATCTCCACCTGCTCTCCCTTGAGCATCCTGCGGACCAGTTCGGCGATCCGCCTGACCTCGTCTATGGGCTTGCCCTTGGTTATTTCGGCCAGCATCGACCCGGAAGCGACGGAGATAGCGCAGCCCTTACAGTTGACGTGGATATCCTTGATAGTGTCGTTGTCCATCTCAACCTGCATCTCGATCTCATCGCCACAGGCCGGATTGGAGCCGTCGGATTTTATGTCGGCTTTCTCAAGCGGCTTGCGACCGCGCGGGGAGCGGTAGTGGTCGAGTATAATCTCGCGGTACATATCATCAAGCTGCTCGTTCATACGCCGAAATACCTCCTCATCTCAACTAAGGCTTCTATGAGGGCGTCAATATCGGCCTCGTCGTTGTAAATGTAAAGCGAAGCCCTGGCGGTGGCGGTCTTTCCCAATATCCTCAGCAATGGCTGGGCGCAGTGGTGTCCCGCCCGAATGGCAATGCCTCTCGAATCGAGGAAGGTGCTGATATCGTGAGGGTGGATGTTCGGATCGGTAAATGAGATAGCGCCCCCGCGCTGAGCCGGTTCCCGCGGCCCCTGGATTTCCAGTCCCTTGATCTGCGACAGCCGCTCGATAGCATACCCTGTGAGTTCCATCTCATGCCGCCTGATACTTTCCAGACCCAGTTCTTCGAGATAGGTCAGGGCCGCATCGAACGCCACGACGTTGGCGATGTCGGGTGTACCCGCCTCGAACTTGTGGGGTAGCTCGGCCCAGGTGACGCGGTCGAAGTGCACCTCGTCGATCATCTCACCACCGGTGTTGAACGGTGGCATCTCTTCCAGCAGTTCACGCCGGCCGTAAAGGATACCCACACCGGTCGGGCCGAGCATCTTGTGCGACGAGAAGGCGTAGAAATCAACACCCAGTTCTTTGACATCAATGGGCATGTGCGGAGCCGCCTGAGCGCCGTCGGCCAGAACTATCGCCCCCTGTTTGTGGGCCAGTTCCGTCAGCTTGGCCACCGGGTTGATGGTTCCCAGGACATTGGACATCTGCGTGAGGGCAAGCAGCTTCGTTCTCGGTGTGATTATGTTGTCGATGTCGCTCAGGTCGAGATGGCCGCAGAACGTTATCGGGATTTGCTTGAGCACGGCCTTCTTCTTTTGAGCCAGAATAACCCAGGGGACCAGGTTGGCGTGATGCTCCATCTCGGTGATGACTATCTCATCACCTTCCTTGATGTTGGCCTCACCCCACGTGTATGCTATCAGATTGATCGCCTCAGTGGTACCGCGAGTGAAGATCACTTCCTCGCGCTGGACACCGCCCATGAAATTGGCCGCGTGCGCCCGAGTCTTTTCATAGGCGGCGGTAGCTCTCTCGGCCAGGAAATGCAGCCCTCGGTGGATATTGGCGTTCTGCTTGCGGTAGTAGTCGGTGATCGCCCGGATTACAACCCAGGGCTTCTGCGACGTCGCGGCGCTGTCAAGATAGACGAGGCGCCGCCCGTTGATCCTCTGATCCAGTATGGGGAAGTCGGCCTTGACGGCAACCAGGTCCAGTCGCGGTTGGTGACTATCGGCTGGGATGGGAACTTTCCCGGTGTTGGTGTGCATTTGACTCATACCTGTGCTCTGCAAATTGGTGTCATACTCAGTCTACGAGAACGTAGATGTCTACGCTTTCAACTTTCAGTTCAAACCGGTCGATGCCCACCACCGCCGGGGGGGCCGTGAAAGCCCCGGTGCGTATGTCGAACCTGGCGCCGTGCCGGGGGCAGACCAGTTCGTGCCCGACGAGACGGCCATCGCCGAAGGGGGCTGAATCATGCGAACATTCGTTGGCCAGAGCATAGAACCCGTCGCCGGCGTGACAGATGACAATGTTCACGTCGGCAACCTCATACTCGCGAACCTGCCCTTCGGGAATGTCGCCGACCCCGGCGACTCTGACAAAGTGGCCCATTCCTACAAACCCTCCAGACGGCGGTGTGCAAACCCTGCAACCCGCTCCGCCACGTCGCTCGGCAGACGTTTCAAGGTGGAGTCCACGAAACCTGCCACAATCATGCGCACCGCTGCCTCCTGCTCAATTCCGCGCGACTTCAGGTAGAAAATGGTCAGCGGGTCGATGGGACCGATTGTCGCGCCGTGAGTACAAGACACGTCCTCGTTGAGGATCTCAAGCTCCGGGATCACTTCCGCCCTGACGCCGCGATTCAACAGGAGATTGCGGTTTTCCTGGTAGGCCTCGCAGCCTTTGGCTTCATTCTCTATGCGGATCAGACCGGTGTAGGCCGACGTTGATTTATCACGCAGCACGGTCTTGAAGTCGATGTTTGACTGTGTTCGTGAGGCTGCATGATGGTGCCGGGTGTGATTGTCGAAATGCTGACGCCCGGATGCGAACAGCAATCCGATGATGTTACTCTCGGCGCCCTCACCCACCAGGGATACTCCGTAGTTGTGTTTTGATACGGCGCCGCCGAAATCAAGCGGGACAGTCAACATAGTGGCGCCGCGTTCAAGGGTGGCCCTGTGAGTCAGGTAGGAATTCATGCGGTGAGCGTACCTTTGCAAAGACACGTAGCGCACGCGGCTTTCCTGAAGGCCGAATATCTCCACGGCGCTGTTGGCATGGCTGGTGTTTCGGTCGCTGTCGTCCCCGCCGAAATATTCGTCGACCACGGTGAGTTCGGCGTTGCGGCCGACTACTATCAGCAGTCTGTGGAATTGCGTTGATCCGGACCGCCCGGCTTCCCGTAGGAGATGAATCGGCTCGGCGACACGAACGGAGTCAGGTACAAAGATGAATATCCCGTTATTCCAGAGGGCGCTGTTTTGCGCCTCGAACTTGCCACTCCGGCTGTTGATCAACTGGTAGAGGTATTGCTCGACCAACTTCCGATGGCGGTCGACCGCCTCCGACAATCGGCAGACGACCACACCGCGGGATGTTAGTGCGTCCGCGCCGTGCAACTCAATGTCCCGGCCGCCGACGTCATGAACAAGGCGGCCCGTGGAGTCTTTCTCCAGGTGCTCGGATACCGGTCCTTCGGAGGACTGGACACCGTCGTCGGGGGTGCTGTCCGGGGGTCCGTCGTGCGGGATCAGGAATGTTGCCGGGTCGGTATAACGCCACAGGTGCAGCCCGCGCGGCGGAACCGGGCTCTTGTTAAAGTCCCGGCGAGATCGTTCCCTGGCATCTCGCAGCCACTTCGGACCACGGAGCAACTCCGGAGCCGATTCGGGGATGAGATACTCGCTGGTAGTGTCTGTCTTTTGGCTGCTCCTGCTCATTATCCGATAGATCCTTCCATCTCAAGCTCGATCAGGCGGTTCAGTTCCACCGCATACTCAAGAGGCAGTTCCTTTGTGAACGGCTCCATGAAGCCATTTACGATTAGCAACCGGGCGTCATCCTCTGTCAGACCCCGGCTGGTGAGATAGAAAAGCTGCTCCTCTGCCACTTTGGAAACGCGCGCCTCGTGTTCCACCTTGACCTGGTCGTTGTCTACCTCCATGGTTGGGTAGGTATCGCTGCGGGCGTCCTCCCCGATCAACAAGGCGTCGCACTCGACCGATACTTTTGTATTGGCGGCGTTCTTGTGGACTTTGACCAGGCCGCGGTACGATGCCCGGCCGTTGTCTTTGGAGACCGATTTCGACCTGATCCTGGACGAGGTATTGGGAGCGACGTGGATCACCTTGGCCCCGGCGTCCTGGTGCTGGTCCTTGCCGGCGAAGGCCACTGACAGGATCTCCCCTCTGGCTCCTTCGCCCATCAGTTGAATGCACGGGTATTTCATTGACAGTCGCGAACCGAGATTCCCGTCCACCCATTCCACCGTGGCATTGCCGTAAACCGACGCTCGTTTGGTCACCAGGTTGAAGATATTGCGCGACCAGTTCTGGATAGTTGTGTACCGTATGTAGGAGTCTTCCAGCGCGATCACCTCCACTACGGCCGTGTGCAGTGAGTCGGTAGAGTACACCGGTGCCGTGCAACCCTCGATGTAATGCACCCGCGAGCCCTTGTCGGCGATAATCAGGGTTCGCTCGAACTGACCCATGTTCTCCGCGTTGATCCGGAAATACGCCTGGAGCGGAACCTTGACGTCGATGCCGGGCGGTACGTAGATGAGCGACCCGCCCGACCACACGGCCGTATTCAGCGCCGCGAACTTGTTGTCGGCAGTGGAAATCACGGTCCCGAAGTACTTCTTTACCAGGTCCGGGTGCTCTCTCAGGCCGCTGTCCATATCGAGAAAAATTATCCCCTGCTTTTTCAGATCCTCGCGCATGGAGTGGTAGACCACTTCCGATTCGTACTGGGCCGACACGCCACCTAAGAATTTGCGTTCCGCCTCGGGGATGCCAAGCCGGTCGAACGTCTTCTTGATGTACTCCGGCACGTTGTCCCAGTTCGATTGCTGGTGTTCTATCGGTTTCATAAAGTAGTAGATGTTCTCGAAGTCGATCTCGGAAAGCAGTTCAGAATTGCCCCACTTGGGAATCGGTTTGGCGGTGAAGATGTCCAGGGCCGCATGGCGGAGCTCGGTCATCCACGCAGGTTCCTTTTTCATCCGGGAAATCATCTCCACGACTTCATGGTTGATTCCCCTGGCCCCCTTATGGAAGTAGTTGACCGGGTCCTGGAAGCCGTACCTTGTGGCGTAGTCTTTGTCCAGAGAGGCTAAATCTTCGTTGTGCCGTCTGATCTCGTCCGACATGCCTACGCTCCGGTTCCTTGGGCGTATTCGGCCTCCACCCAGTCATAGCCAAGTTCTTCAAGCTTGAGCGCCAGTTCCGGCCCGCCGGTCTTCACTATCCGACCGTGTATCATGACGTGAACGTGGTGCGGCTTGACGTAATTCAGTAACCTCTGGTAGTGGGTCACCAGCAGCAGAGCGTTTGAATCATTGTGAAAGCGGTTGATTCCTTCCGAGACGATTTTCAGAGCGTCGATGTCCAGTCCGGAATCGGTCTCGTCGAGCAGGGCCATCTTCGGGTTGAGCATGGACATCTGGAGTATTTCGATGCGCTTCTTTTCGCCCCCGGAGAAACCGTCGTTGAGATAGCGGGTGGCGAACGACGGGTCGATTAAAAGCGCCTTCATGGCGGCCTTGAACAGCTTGCGAAAATCGGACATGTCGGCGTCTTTACCCCGGTGAGCCTGTAGCGCCGCTCGCATGAAATTGGCCACGGTTACGCCCGGGATTGCCAACGGGTACTGGAAAGCAAGGTACAGTCCGGCGCGCGAGCGCTCATCGGCACTCATGCTTAGGATGCTGCGGCCGTCAAGAAACGCCTCACCCGACATGATAGCATAATCCGGATGCCCCATCAGGGCGTTGGAGAGGGAGGACTTGCCTGAGCCGTTGGGGCCCATGATGGCATGTATCTCGCCGGGGAGAATCTTCAGGCTGACCCCGGAGACAATCTGCTTGCCGTCCACTTCAACGTGTATGTCGTTGAATTCAAAGAGTGCTTTCTGATCGGGCATGTTTGACCGTTCCTTGTCGCTTAGTGGTTGTGTTGGCGGCGCTTTTCTTCACGCCTGCCGTGCTCGGGGCGGGAGTCTCCATCAGCGTCTCCAGATTTACGAAGGTCGCCGAAGAGTCGGCCCGGTTCATCACTGGTGGCAGACTGCCGCTGATAATGTCCGCCAGTGAAGTGCTGCCGAGAAAACCTGCCACATATCCGGCCAGGCCGCCAAGCATGTCGTGTACCGAACAGTGGCTGCTGTGAACACATTGCTCCAGTCGTCCGGTGCGCTTGAGGCAATGGTCCGGGTCGATCAGCGGTCCCCCAAGGCCGGTGATTACTTCCAGCAGGTAAATCTCATCTGGCGGCCGGACGATACGAAATCCCCCCTTGCGACCCCGGACAGTCGTCACCAGCCCGGCCTTTCGCAGTTTGGATAGGAGCTTTGAAGCATACGGCACAGAAATACCTTCCATTTCAGCGATATCGGGAATGGATAGCTTTTCCCCGGGCCCCTTACGGGCCAGAACCAAAAGGCACCTCAAACCGTATTCTTCTGTAGCCGAAAACCGCATATCCTACTCCAAGTTGCCTTCATTCTCACCAGGCCGAGGCGCCATATTACAAAATCATTACCGAATTGTAAAGTATTATCTTGAACCGAGGCGCAAAAGAAAAGTTCCCGCCGATTGCGTTTCAGGATGGGCGGGTGGTTGAGCTTGGGAGAGTCGGGCTCTGGGCGCGCAGCAACAGTCGCCGCCGACCGTAAGTGGTTGTGGTGTTGTTAGATAGAAGAGGTGTCCATCGTAACTTCTTACAAGCACTTTCTCCAAACTCCCAAAAAACAGGCGGTAGAGGTTGCGGGGAGGGGCAATCTGTATTATCATGGCTAACCGAAAACCACCGCGCACGGCTAATCGGGTGCGCGCCAAAAGTAAGCTCGAAACCGCCGTGGTTTCGACAGCGCAGGCTGTAGGAGAGCAAGCATGGTTGCTGATATAGCGAGAAGCCAATGAAGGAACTCTTATCAGGTAACGAAGCGGTCGCCCGCGGGGTGTACGAGGCCGGGGTGAGTTTGGCCGCCGCCTATCCGGGGACGCCGTCGACAGAAATCCTCGAGACGCTGGCGGCGCGTTACCGCACGATCTATTCCCAGTGGTCACCGAACGAGAAGGTGGCCTACGAGGTGGCCATCGGGGCCTCAATCGGCGGTACGCGGGCGCTGGTGGCGATGAAGCACGTTGGGCTAAACGTCGCCGCCGACCCGTTCATGACCCACAGCTACACCGGGGTCGACGGCGGGCTGGTAGTGGTCTCGGCCGATGACCCGGAGATGCACTCCTCCCAGAATGAGCAGGACAACCGCATCTTCGCACGTTTTGCGCAGGTGCCCATGCTCGAGCCGGCCGACAGCCAGGAGTCGAAAGACATGGTCAGGGTGGCGTTCGATATCTCCGAGCAGTTCGATACCCCGGTGATGCTTCGCATGACCACGCGCATATCACACTCCAAGGGGATTGTGGAGTTCGGCGACCCGGTTGAACCACGCCGCGGCAAGTTCGTGAAGAACCCGGCCAAGTACGTAATGATCCCCGGCCACGCACGCGGTCGCCATAAGGCGGTGCGCGAGAGGCTTGAGAAACTGAAGGAGTTCAGTGAGAACTCACCGTTCAACAAAGTCGAGAGCAACGGCTCCAGCGTCGGCATTATCTCCGGTGGAGTAGCGTACCAGTATGCCAAGGAGGCCGCCCCGGATTTCGATTACCTCAAGCTTGGTTTGAGCTACCCGCTGCCCATGAAGAAGATCGCGGAGTTTGTCATCAGCCACGATAGGGTGATTGTCATTGAGGAATTAGAACCGTTTTACGAGGACCAGATAAGGGCGGCCGGTTACGACGTGGAGGGCAAGAAGTTCTTCGGTTATTGTGGGGAACTCTCCCCCTACCGGGTGGCGCAGGGGTTGAAGGAGGCGGGTGTGATCGGCTCGCATGCTCTTGCCGAGATACCGCCCGAAGAGCAGATGTTCCCGCGGCCGCCGGTGCTGTGTCCCGGGTGTCCGCATCGCGGCATGTTCATGGCTCTCAAGAAACTGAGGCTCGCGGTCACGGGCGACATCGGCTGCTACACGCTGGGCACGCTGAGCCCGCTGAACGCACTGGATACGTGTATCTGCATGGGGGCGTCGATCGGCAACGCCATCGGGATGGAAAGAGTGGATGGTTCCGAGAAGGGATCAGTGGCCGTGATCGGGGATTCGACCTTCTTCCATTCGGGCATCACAGGTCTTCTGGATGCCGTGTACAACAAGAGCAATGTTACCGTGATTATTCTTAATAACCAGGCTACGGCGATGACCGGCGGCCAGCAACATCCGGCAACAGGCACTACCCTGATGGGGGAGGAAGCTGGTAAGGTCGATTTTCCGACACTGTGCCGGGCGTTAGGCGTCAAACACGTGCGCGAAGTGGATGCCTACAACTTCCAGGAGTGTCTCGATGCCGTCCGGGAAGAGACCGCTCGCCCGGAACCCTCGGTGGTCATCACCAACCGCCCGTGCGTGCTGATGCCCGAGCGGATCATGGACGAGCCGTATGTCGTGGATCTCGAACTCTGCAACGGATGTTCACTCTGCTTCCGGATAGGATGCCCCGCCATCCTGGCTTCGAGCGAGACCAACAAGCGCGGCAATCCCAAGGCGGTGATCGACCCGACTCTCTGTACCGGCTGCTCCCTGTGCGCGCAGGTCTGCAAGCCGGAGGCGATAGTGCTGAAAAGCCAGTTTGTGAAAGTGTAGGTGGATGCCATGACGGATAAGAGTTACGATATTCTGATTGTCGGCGTCGGCGGACAGGGGGTGCTGCTGGCTTCGGAGTTGATCTCCGAGGTGGCGATGAAGTTCGGCTATGACGTCAAGAAGTCGGAAGTCCACGGCATGTCGCAGCGCGGGGGAGTGGTGTCGTCGCATGTCAGGATCGGTCCCAGGGTCCACTCGCCGACCATCCAGTACGGTCAGGCCGATGCCCTGATAGCGTTCGAGCAGGCCGAGGGCCTTCGCGCCATCGACTGGATGAAAAAGGACGGCGTGGCTATCGTCTCGACCACTTCTCTGATTCCGGCTATCGTGACATCTTCGAAGAAGTTCTCCTACCCGGATGATGCCATTGATTGTCTGAAGAAGAAAGCCACCAACGTGATTGCCGTCGATGCCGACAGTATCGCGCGTGAGTTAGGCAACCCCCGGCTGGTGAACACCATCCTG